>DATNPS010000464.1:0-3930 GCA_036703095.1 Crinalium sp.
GCTGTGTTTAACATTCCATCACTGAGAGAAGGATTTGACCAATTAATTGAACAGATGCAGCAGTTCTATTGCCCTGTAATTCATGATTTACTGCTGCGTCGCATCCTATTTAACTCTGCTTAAAGGATGGAAGAGGGTTAAGCAGGCTGCTGCTGAAGCGTATTTAAAGGCGATCAGCGAAAGCGATGAAGTCCTGTAGATAGATGCACTCTGCTAATATCAAGTCGTTAAGCACCCCTGTGATGTAGAGTGCCAGTTAACGCATTCTCTTCTCCCACCCTGCTGTATCGCTCTCACCGTTATTGATTTTCTGTGTCACGATCAAAGCAGAGTGATTTTCTGTATCGCCATGAACTGCAAAGGGTAAAACTGCGACTTGAAATTTCAGATGGCTGAACCTGTAGCTGAGCCATACTCTCTCAACTCACACCTGAACATCTCAAATCGATCGCTCTACTCATAGCTAGTTCAGAACTAGCCAGACTACAAGAATAGTGAGATAAGATATGGCACCGACAAAAATCAGGAAGACGGCTGGAGTCTGCAATGGAGCAGCTTGCATCGGGCGGACGCAGATTCCGGTGTGGCAGGTGATAGCTTTGCAAGGGCAGGGATGCTCGGAGGCAAACTTGCTCAGCGACTATCCCCAGTTGACCCGAGATGACTTGAAAGCTGCCCGCACCTACTATGCCCAAAACACCGAGGAAATTGACGAGGCGATTGCTGAGAACATAGAGAGCTAGAGTCGAATCGCCAGATGAAGCTGATTGCTGAGAACAGGTCTAAACGGGCGCACCCAACAGTTGATTCGATTAGGGAAGGAGTGGAAAATGGAGGCGATCGCCTCTCTATCACTGCTCTCTTATATAGAGGGATTGCCGACCGACTATGAACACCAATTGACTAATGTTTGCCCATTTTCTGCCATTCTCTGTTGCCGAGATTCAAGATGCAAGGGCGATCGACCTTTTGCAAACCATTCAGCGTCGCACTATCGAGGTGCCATTTCAGCAGGGGCTAACGGCGCTCTCGACGGCTTATGTTCATTTTGCTCCCCAGTCATCTTCTTGTTTCCCGAATACTCCTCCAATTCTTCTGTTGCATGGCTTCGACAGTTCCCTGTTAGAATTTCGGCGGTTGCTTCCGTTGTTGGCAGGGAGCGGAGACGTGTGGGCGATCGACCTCTTCGGGTCAGGGTTCACCGAGTGCCCTCCTGCAATCTCTGTCAATCCGGCAACATCTTCTGAGCATCGTAGAAACCTGGATTGGTGAGCCGATTATTCTTGTGGGTGCTTCTTTAGGCGGGGCAGTGGCGATCGATTTCGCCTTGCGCCATCCTAACTGGGTGCGATCCCTGGCTTTGATTGATAGCGTTGGCTTTTCTGGCAGCTTTCCAAGCGGACAATTTCTGCCACAGGGACTCATTGACCTGGGTACGGACTGGCTCTATTTCCGGAAGCGGGCTGCCCTGGCGGCGGCTTCAGTTTTACCGATGGTCAATCCGATGCTGATTGATGCTTTGCGTTGCTCATTCCTCCATCAGGAGATGCCTGGGTGGAAGGAGGCGTGCAGCAAAGCTGATCCCTTCGGGTGCGCCTCTTTCACCAGAAGTGGCGGGTATTCGGATTTAAGCGATCGAATTGCTCAAGTCACCCATCCCACGTTGATTCTGTGGGGCAAAGCGGATGATGTGTTAGGAACCGCTGATGCGACTCGGTGGCAGCGAGCGATCTCAGACAGTCAACTCATTTGGATTGAGGCAGCGGGACATGTGCTCCACTTCGATCAACCCCAAGTCGTTGCAAATCACCTGCTATCCTTCATGCAACATGTTGAACATTAATCGCTTGCTCGTCCCCGGTCATGAGAATGACTTCCGCACCCAATGGCTTTAAACTTTGTTCAGCAAAGCACTGAAGGAGAAAAACAATGCCTCATATCAGCATCAAGCTTTATCCCGGCAGGTCGGAACAGCAGAAGATTCGGTTTGTCGAGCAAATTGTTAAAGATGCTATGTCAATTCTCGAAAGCAGCGAAGACTCGATTTCGGTCGCGATCGAAGAAATCAACCCAGAGGATTGGGTCGAGAAAGTCTATAAACCAGAAATCTTGAACAACCCAGAGAAGCTCTACAAAAAGCCAGGCTATAACCCACTGGAATCGCAATAGATGGCTTCGACCTCTAATTCAAATTATGCATTGCGATTAGGGGTTGAGCCGAGAACCGTGAAATTTTTTATCATATCGGACTCAAACGCATTGCAAACCTGGCTTTCAGTAGTTGCTCAAGAACAAAGCTGTTCATCTTGAATCGTTGCTTGTCACGCAGCGATTCAAGATGAACAGCTATAGTGCGACACGCCACCTGCGTTAAAAAACGCCTTAGGCCTTAGACGATAGTATTTATCTTCTACGTCTTGTGATTGCTCATCATAGGGATAGCTAAGGACTTCTTGCAACTCTCGAACTAAAGTATAGTCACCCTGCATGGCTTGTTGGTAGGCAGGGGCAATCAACCACTCTCTCCATGTGTATTTGGGGTTTGTCTGTTTCATCTTTGTGGATATCTCAGCCAAATTGCCGTCGTTCATGACGAGGTCGTGCCAGCTTTTTAGCCAAGATTGCCATTGTTCATCGAGTTGTGGTGAAGTTTTAACGTAGAAGCTTTTTTTCAATGCTGAAATATCATCTGGTATGTGGGATAACTCGCGGAAGAAAATGGTGTAATCGACCTCTGAGTCAGTCATTAACTGCATTAAATTTTCAAATAGCTGTGGGTGATATTCAGTCAAGCCAAGTTTGTCCGCCCACATTTTTTGGATTTGTTGTTGCATGGCTTCTGAAAAGCCGCGACCTACTTGGTCGAACTGCTCTAACGCTTCAGCATCTTCTGTCAGTAGCAGTCTCACTGCTTTCCAAAACATGTAATAATTTGCTTCTGCTGCGATGGGCTGATTGAAGAATGAAAAGTGCTCGCCGCCACCCGTCCAAGGTTGAAACCAGGGGTCAAATTTTTCACAAAAGCCAAAGGGCCCATAGTCTAGGGTAAAGCCTCCAGCCGCGCAGTTATCGCTGTTAAAATTACCCTGGCAATAACCAACCCGTAGCCAATTAGCCACCAGGGTCGTGAGACGCTGGCGAAATAGCTTAGCCAACTCAACTAATTGATCGGCAAAACCAAGGCTTTGATTAATGTCGCTTTTGTACTCTCGCTCAATTAAGTGCGACACGATCATGCTCAACTCTTCTAATGCTCTTGGATGAGCATTGCTGCGAGTGCGGCGGGCAAATAACTCTAGCTGACCAACGCGCAAAAAGGAGGGTGCAACGCGAGTTGAAATGGCCACAGGATTGTCCACCAAAACATCAGGGTCAATCGAGTCGGAGTCTTGAGAATACCAGGGCCGGGTAACAGTCTCAGACTTAGAAACATACAGTGTCAAAGAGCGCGATGTTGGCACACCTAACGCCTGCATATAGTCTTGCGCTAGAAACTCGCGCACACTTGACCGGAGGACAGCGCGCCCATCGCCACCCCGGCAATAAGGCGTTGGGCCACCCCCTTTCAATTGCATTTCCCAACGCTGTCCATTGATAATTCCTTCAAATACAGATATCGCTCGACCATCGCCATAACCATTACCCGTACCAAATGGACATTGTCGGGTATATTCGGTGCCATAAATCGACAGGGCATAACCCGTCGCCCAGCCCACCTGACGCATCGGCTCATGGGTAGCAGAGAGATCACCAGAAAATACACGGCGAAATTTTTCATTCAGCGCCAGCCCATCGCTCAACCCAAGTTCCTTAAAAAAAGTGCGGCTATGAGCGACATATTCTGGGTCTGCAAGCGGCGTGGGTGTCACAGGTACGAAATGACCAGAAAAAACCTGGCGGGGCCGGTGATCATCACCATCGACCGTGGCA
>DATNPS010000193.1:0-5108 GCA_036703095.1 Crinalium sp.
GGGGGTGTGGGGGCTTTGCCCCCAGCCAGGGGTTCCACCCCTGCACCCCGTCCTAACGTTGGTTAGAACATCAAAAACCAAGGGGGTGTGGGGGCTTTGCCCCCAGCCAGGGGTTCCACCCCTGCACCCCGTCCTAATCCACATAACTACGGCTATAACCGCCACTTTAACCAAGGGGGTGTGGGGGCTTTGCCCCCAGCCAGGGGTTCACCCCGTCCTAATCCACATGGCTATGGCTATAATCGCTACTTCCACATTCTAGAACCCTCACAAATTCCTCAAATTGTTCCGGTAGGAATAAGTAATACGGAAGGTCTAGCGTAGGTTCTGGGAATGACTCACCCAACGGCAAGATTTACATCAGTGTATGGCCCGGTTCAGTCGTGGCGGTATGGGCGATCGCTTGGAATTGACCCCATCGGTTCAGTATCGACCTGCTCCTTTGATTGCGTTTACTGCCAGCTTGGGGGAATTGACCGAAAATCGTGCGATCGCCAAATTTTCATTCCCACCGCTCAAATTGCTGAAGACTTACAGCAGTTTGCCCCGTGGGACGTGGACGTGCTGACCCTCAGCGGCAGCGGCGAACCGACCCTGGCTCTAAATTTGGGCGACATTATCGAAACGGTAAAGGCGATCGCCCATCGGCCTGTCGGGGTTTTAACCAATGGCAGTATGCTGACCAATCCTACGGTACGAGCCGAACTGGGTCTGGCAGATTGGGTGGCCGTTAAACTAGACGCCATCTCAGTGGCCCAATTTAAGCGAGTTAATCGACCCGCTGATGGCATGGACTTAATGGAGAAGTGGGTCGGGCTATATCAATTTCGGCAGGAATATAGCGGCTCGCTAGCCATTCAGACGATGATGTTGCATCCCTGGAGCGAATGGGATCAGTCTTACTACATTCGCTTGATGCAGGTACTCGCACCCAATGAAATTCAGCTCAATATCCCTAGCCGACCTCGTCCGCTCACGCATGAAGCAGATGCACGCGGCAACCATTTAACCGACGAGCGGCCCTATCTCACCAAACAGCTTAAGCTCGTGTCGGCTGATGTTTTATACAAGTTTGGCGATCGCATTCAGTCCATCACCAAGATTCCGGTGCGCTATCCCAAAATGACATCCCCGGCCATAGGAGCACAATCATGAACCACTCCAAAACAAATCCCTACTTCTCGCTGATGGAAATTCCCCCCGGCTATCTCAACATCATGGGATATGTAGACGAATCTGAGGTGAATGGCCCTGGCTGCCGCGCGGTGATCTGGGTACAGGGCTGTATGCGCGAGTGCCCAGGCTGCTTTAATCCAGCCTCGTGGCCGTTTGAAATTAATCAACTCCTGTCGGTGGATGCGCTAGTCGAAAAGATTGTCAGCAATCCTGAAAACGAAGGCGTTACGTTTTCGGGAGGTGAGCCGTTCTGGCAGGCTCCGGCTCTAGCCAGTCTGGCCAAGCGCGTGAAAGCTGCCGGACTAAACGTGATGTCATTTACGGGCTTCACGATAGAGCAACTTCGCGATGACTATGCTCCCGCCGGATCGCAAGATCTGCTCGCTCAACTGGATATCTTAATTGATGGGCCGTATGTCGAATCTCTGGCCATTCACTCGCCCGATTGCCCTGTCTCGTCACGCAATCAGCGGGTACATGTGTTGAACCCTGCATTTAAGGATCGAATTACCTGGGCTAGCGATCAAATGGAAGTCCACATCTTTCAAGATGGCAGCCGCATTGTGACAGGATATCGCGGTCAACTTTTTGAAACCCCTTCGTAATACTGCCGTCTCGGTGGTCACTCCACTGTTGGATTTGGAACACTGCTATTTTGGCGATCGCCCAACTTCTGGGACGGTGGTTATATCGTTTTGAACTATTGCCGCGATGTTTTGAGACGTGTCATTGGCACGTCTCTACGGGGTTATCTGTCGTGGTTAAAATCTAAATTCATATTACAGGCTGGCTTTAATTTGATTGTTGGTGTTTTGCTGGGCTTTCAGCAGGGCTTGCTGAAGTGGCTGTTGACCGAGCATCGCGCTAAGAAATTGGTTGTCAAAATCATTCATGACAGCGGCAGGATATTCCCCAGCTTGCCACGGAGTCGCGTAAGGCACGCCTGCCACCAGTGCATCCCGGAGCGGATCGTGGTCATATCCCAACGCTTGTGCGACCGATTTGCGACTGGGTAAGGCAAACCCGGTACCCGTCCATTTCGCCATGCCAACTTTACCCGTCAGGTAAGAGATTAATTCCCATGCCTCTTGCTTGTGCTGGCTTTGCTGATTCATGACGTAGGCCACCGTGAAGACCATTGTGCCCGGTTTGCCATTAATCGTAGGAACCTCAGCGGTGTCAAATTTCAGATCCGGAAACGTGTCATTGAGATAGGCGATCGCCCAATTGCCATCAATTACCATCGCTACCTTTTCCTGACCAAACATCTCGCTACCTGAATTCGTTCCCACATCGGTTTTCATCGCCGACGTGTGATCCTGCTGATATTGATCGATCACCAGTTTCAATCCGGCCATGCCCTCATCGGTCGCATATGTGGCGTAGCCCTTCTCATCCACAAGCCGTCCGCCAAATGCCCGGATCGCATACACTTGACGGGCTAACTCTGGAATTACGCCGAAGCCGTACTGGTCGGGTCTGCCATCCTGATTGCGATCGCGTGTCAAGGCTTTCGAGACAGCCCGCAGTTCATCCCAGGTGCTTGGTGGACTCGTTACCCCAGCGTCAGCAAACGCGGTTTTGTTATAAAACAGCGCGAGCGTAGAATAATCTTTCGGCAATCCATAAATATGATTTTGATACTTAAATGGATTGAGCAGCGTGGTTTCAAAATCGTTAATATCAAAGTCTGTCGTAATGTAGGAATCGAGCGGTTCTAGAACTCCCTGACTGACTAAAAACGGGGCTTCTAGCGCATCCAAATAAAATACATCCGGTGCCGCATCGCCGATCAATCGGGTTTTGACCACGTCCATATACTGATCGGCAATCTCTTCAAAGCGCACCCGAATCTGAGGATGTTCCGCTTCAAAATCGTTCAAGACCTGTCGCAATAAGGATTTTTCCGCCGGATTGGCTCCCCAGCCACTCAGCTTCAGCACCACGGGAGCAGACGGCCCCGATGGAGTGGAGGATTGGGGCATCTGGCAGGAAATGATGGCGATCGCCACCACCACAGCCAATATCACGAACTTCAGCAGCGATCGTTTCACAACATCGTCGCCCGATCAGGATGTTTCAGTCATTTTAAAGAACATTGTGCCGAATGCCGCACCCTTTCAGAGGGATTAACCGGGCAAGGGCGTAGCATTTGAGATGGTGGGTAAATTCTCTCTCCTCAGCAAGACGCCGTATTTCACCAATTGCCTGACCTTAAGTAAGGATTAGCAGCGCACAATCTGGGAAGGATAAACGTACTGGGTTAACCTTAGAGATTGAGCGTTTCTTCCAGAACGAGACAATCCGATTAGCCCCAACGGTATGAAATCAGCGATGGATTTTGCTCCTGTCGAAACTTCCCTGGCTCAGAATGAGCATTCACTGGTCGTATCAGAGTCTGCTTTACCTCTGACTCCCCCCTCTGATCCAAGAGCGTCTAAGGATGCCATCCGCACCAGTCTGAGTGCATCAACCTGGGATGGGGTGTTTGCCACCATTTTTTCCAACGTGGCTGGAGGGGTGCTGCTCAGCAACTTTTTGGTGGAATTGGGAGCCAGTGCGGTCGAGATTGGAATGCTGTCGTCTATTCCGATGCTGGCGAATCTGCTTCAGCCGATCGGAGCCTACATTGCCGATCGCACCAACAGTCGCCACTGGTATTGTTTGTGGATTTACGGGCCTGCGCGTCTGTTCTGGCTGATTTTATTGGGGGCGATCGCCATCACGCCCTGGCAACAGTTCACCTCGCCTCAACTGGTGCGACTGACGCTGGTGATTGTTCTGGCCAGCCATTTCTTAGGAGCGTTGGGCAGCGCATCCTGGCTCAGTTGGTTGGCGGCATTAGTACCAAGACGCTTACGGGGACGGTATTTCGGCACACGCAACAGTGCGGCTAGCTTGACCAATCTGATTTGTGTGCCGCTGCTAGGATTTGTGATTTCGAACTGGAAAGGCGGCAGTTTTCAGGGCTATGGCATCGTGCTGGCGCTGGGAATTGTGACGGGCTTAATCAGCCTGGTCTTTCAGTGCTTCATGGTGGATGTAAATCCACAGGTGCAGAAGGCGACGTTTATTGAAGCGGAAAAGAAGCGATGGTCAGCCAAGCTAGCCGTCAAAGCTGAAACCGCGAATTCTGAGACAGTAGCGGTGGAATCGTCAGGGGAATTAAATGGAGGGGCGATCGCCAATGAGACAATCGACGTCCCCACTACCGATCCGCCTGCCGATCCGGGCATGTGGCGTGATTTTAACTTCCTGCGGTTTCTGCTGTACTTTGGTATCTGGATGTTTGCGGTTAATCTCAGTGCGCCGTTCTTCAACCTGTATCTGCTGGATGACTTAGCCCTGGATGTCAGTCTAGTCACGATTTACAATAGCCTCAGCGCTGGGGCGAACCTGATCATGCTGCTCTGGTGGGGTCGCATTGCCGATCGCGTGGGCAATCGTTCGATTCTGCTGCTGGTCGGCATTTTGGTTGCGTTAACGCCCGTCTTGTGGCTGGGTACGGGTGCGAATTCACTCTCCATCTGGGTATGGCTACCGCTGCTGCATATGCTGGGGGGCGGCACCTGGGCCGCCATTGATCTGTGTAGTGGCAATATGCAGTTGGGCGTCGCTCCGGTGCGGCATCAGGCGTCTTATTTTGCAGTAGCGGCGGCGATCGCTGGCGTCAGTGGGGCACTGGGCACCACAGCAGGTGGATTCCTGGCTCAGTTTGCTGATTATGGCGGCTTGCCGGGGATATTTGCCCTATCCAGCGTGGTTCGACTGGTTGCCCTTCTGCCGCTGGTGTTTGTGCAGGAACAGCGGGGTCAGTCGTTACGGCAGATGACTCGCGTGCTGTTTGCCAGCAAAGAATAGCTTAAACCCTGCATCCTTTACTCAATAAGCGGGTTTGAGCCAGCAATTGTATGCATCGGTGGCCGTGGCAA
>DATNPS010000200.1:0-14947 GCA_036703095.1 Crinalium sp.
TTGGTGACATCAATCAATTGGTGACATCAATCAATTGGTGACATCACTTCTCACTATACAAATTGATGTCAAGTCACTATGCAAATTGATGTCAAGGCAAGTTCGCCTGTGGCGAACTTGCCTTGACACCGATTGTGAAGCTTACACGCCCGTTAGGCACGTTAAATTCGCTCGTGGTTTCAAAATGAGACATGCTGCGTTTACGCAAATACCGATCCTTCAGTGCTCCATTTGGGGCAATTGTCAGTTTTGTGTAAAGAAACACCAAAGTTGGAACCGAGAAATAAGCGTTTAGTCTAAGTGCTTACAAGATCACATTGACGGCAATACGGTGTTATTTGAGACGGGCATCACCCATGTAAACCTCTCCAATCGTCACGTCATTGAGATGGTTACATCATTCTAAATTTTCCTCGTGACAATAATTTCCCTAATTAGCTTTGTTCCTGTTTCTGTAGAGCCGCGTGTTTTCTTGTACGTCAAATTAACAACATTCGCCCGCTTGGCACGGAGATATCGCATTCATGGCTAAGAACACCAGCGCTCCTTTTTCGCAAGCCGTAGAAGTTAACTTCAAAAACGGTAGACGCACTATTAAAGGTTCCTTTGTTAATTCATCTGACAAGTTTGATTCTTACCAAATCAGGCTTACCTCTCGCAGCAACTTCTCCTGCATCATGGATGGGCTGGATGGAGATGCTAACCTCAAGCTGTATGACCGTAAGGGGAGAGAACTGGGTGCGTCCGAAGAAAGTGAAAACCAATCCGAGTCGCTCAGTCGGCAGCTTGGCCCTGGAATTTACTTCATTCAGGTCAATCGGATTCAACTGGACTCAGGCTATCGTCTCCGCTGCTCGCTGAATCAAGATGCTGGAGATACCTTTACCAAGGCGTTCAAGATTCTGCCGGGAAATGACAAGTTAAAAGGAAATTTCCTGTTTACTGACACGGTCGGCGGCAAGGATGATAAAGCCGATTTTTATCGGATTCAGCTACCCACGCGTAGCCAATTCAATAGCCTGCTGTCAGGGTTGGGGAACGACGCTGATATCACACTGTATGATGGCAATCGTCAACAAATCGCCAGTTCAGCCAATCCCGGACGACGGGCAGAACAGATTCAGACCGTTTTAGAGACAGGGGTTTACTTCCTCAAAATTGATCTCAAGAGCAAAGTCAACGCCAAGGGATTGAAAGCCCGCTATAAGCTCAAGCTGTCGTTTACCTCGCTGACGATTGACTCCAGTGATGATGCTGTCGATACTGCTCGTCCCATCACGCTGAATTCTACCACCACCCTGTTTAACGATTTTGTGGGAACGGCAGATCCACAAGACTATTACAAGGTTGATTTGAAAGCGCCCAGCAATCTGAACCTGACGCTGAAAGGCTTAAACGCTGATGCCAATCTAGAACTGCTAGATGGCAATGGTACGGTTTTGGGTAGCTCCACCAATCCGGGAACCGCTCAAGATTTGATTAACCAGAGCTTAAAGGCAGGTAGCTACTACGTTCGAGTCTTCCCGGCGACCAGCAATACCTCCAGCAGCTACAGCCTGGATTTTGATGTTGATCCGCTGCGTTTCTTTGGTCTAGCTGATAACAATACCCTGGTTGCCTTCAACAGTGACAAGCTTGATAAGGCGGTTAATCTCAACATCACAGGGTTGGCGAGCGGTGAAACGCTGAAGGCTGTTGATTTCCGTCCTGCTACTCAGAAGTTGTTTGGTCTGAGCAACACCAACAAGCTATATACCATTGACGTAACCTCTGGAGCCGCGACAGCAGTCAGCAGCACTCCGCTCAGCCCAACCTTGACAGGAACGGCGTTTGGCTTTGATTTCAATCCTACGGTCGATCGCATTCGATTAGTCAGCGATGCTGATGAAAACCTGAGAATCAATCCCGATACCGGACTGGTGCTCGATAGCGATCCGATTACCGCTGGTATTCAAACCGATACGGCCCTGGCATATGCGAGCGGAGATACCAGATTTGGCCAAAATCCCACGGTTGAAGCTCTGGCTTACACCAACAACGTTGCAGGGGCGACGTCCACTACGCTGTATGGCATTGACACTGCGCTGAATACGCTGGTGCGTCAGGGTAGTGAGGGTGGCATTCCGGTATCTCCGAATGCAGGTAGCCTCAGCACCATCGGCGCATTGGGATTTGACATTGCGACCAATGCTGGATTTGACATCTTTACCGATACAGGTCTGGTGAACACCGCCTATGCAACGTCGGGTTCGTCGATCTACAGCATCAACCTGACCACAGGACAGGCCACCAGTGTAGGAACCGTCAGTGCTAATGGCACAGCGGTCAACTTGATCGGTCTAGCCATCTGGAACTAAGCCCGTAACACCGCCATCTCGGCGGTACCTGCGCCGCTGTAATCCTTATCGTCTCCGCATAACTGCAATAGGGTGGGCACTGCCCACCCTATTGCTTTTGCTTGAGTGCTTTAGGTTGATCGGCTAGATCTGGTGGCGTTTTATGTGTCTGCACAAATCGATCAATTTCTGAGACGAGCCACGCTTTTTCTGATTCGGTGAGAAAACAGCCAAACCGATAGCGCGATCGCCTCACCGTCACCACACAAACCGTAATTGGAGTTTTGTGGGTACCAGGCTCAAGCCGTTCAAGTTCTGCTTTGACTATATCGGCTGGAGTAGTACGAACCTTGGTTGACGAAGTGCGCTGGCGTGGCTCATAAATAGCAAGCCCGATTGGTTCAAGTTCTGCTTTGACCAGGTCGGCTAGAGCAGCGCGAATATCGATTAATGGAATACCCCAGAGCGATCGCCGCAGTCGCATGTAAGAGGGGCTGATCTCTAAGCGAACTTGGGATGCGGCACTGATCAAAAACTGAGCAACCATCCATACATTAACGACTCCATAGCTGATCAACAGTAGCCAGCTTTTGGGAGGTATATCGTATCCAATCGTTAGAGTCATCCAGAGCATGACTAGCAAAAAACTGGTCGCTGCTAATGGTAAAAGGCTCAAAGCTCGGCTGTGAGCGCTACGCAACCAAGTGGGTGGAATTTTGACCAGCAGTTGGTCATCCTCCCGAACGAACGTAATCGGGCTACGACCAGGGCGATCGGGCTTTTGGGTCGTCGTTAAGGTGCGTTCTCCCAGCAAAACGGCTAGAGCATCTTCGGCGGATGGGAAGCGATCGTCTGCTACTGGTGCGATCATGTGCTCCAGCCAGTCGGCAAAGTCCTGAGAGATCTGGACATGGGAGCGAAAGTCAATTTTGAGTCGGCGCTGAGGCAAATCAGATGGGGGTTTGCCACTCAACAAGAAAATCAGAGTGGTGCCCAACCCATACAGGTCAGTATTTAGAACGGCCTGTCCACGAAACTGCTCAGGAGCCATATAGCCATACGTACCGACGACGGTACTGCCGCCTGTCATTGTGTTGTGATAGGTATCCTGCACAGCTCCAAAATCAACCAAACTCAGCCGCCCATCGTTCTGATACAGGATGTTTTGAGGTTTGATATCACGATGAATAACGGGTGGTGTCAACTGCTGCAAATACACTAAAATGCTCAAAATGCGAACGGCAATTTTTTGCACCTCGTTTTCATCAGGTTTCCAGCCTTGCTCGACCAATGTGGTTAAGGTTTGTCCCTCCGCCAACTGCTGAATCAGATAAAACGAGCGGCTGTTAGCCTGATCAATTTGAAAGTAATCGAGATAGCGGGGAATGGCTGGATGGTTTAACTGTTGCAACGTGCGGGCTTCACGCTCAAACAAGTCCAGCACCTTAAAGTCATTTAATCGTCGTAAGGATAGTGCCTTGAGTGCAACTTGCTGTTCTGTTTGCAAATCAGTCGCCGCGTAGGTGATGCCAATTCCCCCTTGCCCCAACACATGCAAAATTTGATAGCGTTGGGCGATCATATCTCCAGGATGATGGGATAGTTCCATAGATTCGGTGGCTTCCCTTAAGACGAAACTTAGCTGGGGGACAAAGCAGGCTGCCATTCTGTGTTGAATGGGGAGTTAGTTGAATACACCATTTGTCCTGAGGACTGTAATTAGCGTTTGTATGTCTGCTTTTGTGATAGTTGCTCCATACTTTAACAATAAGTCGATCGCCTTTAGGTTAGGTGCTTCGATAGCAGTTTGTAGCGGTGTTTGATTACGGTTATTTTTTGCGTTTATATCTACTCTTTGATCTAACAACAGCTTCAGTACTTCTAAATTAGTGCTGTATCGCATAACATTTAGTTGGACAGCAGTATGTAGAGGAGTTGTGCCATTGTTATCCTTGGCGTTTATATTTGCTCCATGCTCTAACATCCATTTCGTGATACTTAAATTGCCGGATTGGACAGCAGTATGCAGAGGAGTTGTGCCGTTGTTATCCTTGACATTTAAGTTTGCTCCATGCTCTAACAACAGCTTCAGCATCCCTAAATTGTCGTATGGCATAGCAAGCTGTTGGATAACATAATGTAGCGGTGTTGTGCCGCTGTTATTCTTGGCGTTTATACTTGCTCCATGCTCTAACAGCCATTTCGTGATACTTAAATTTCCAGTTTGGATAGCAGCATGTAGCGGTGTTATGCCGCTGTTATCCTTGGCATTTATATTTGCTCCATGCTCTAACAGCAATTCAAGCATCTCAACGTTTCCATACACAATCGCACTTTGCCATAACGCCATCTCTCCCTGAGAGCCAGGAACGGTAACAGTTGCTCCCGCATTTAGGAGTAATTTTGCGATCGCTACATTATTTCTTGCGACAGCCAACGAGAGAGGCGTTTGCCCATCCTGATCAGCGACATTGACCTTGGCTCCTCTGTCTAACAAAAGCCTAATTAGCCGTTCATTATCGTTTGAGTTATTCAGATATGTCGATGCAATTGCTAAAGGGGTTTGTCCACTGTTGGCTATTGCATTGACGTCAGCCCCATGATCCAGCAAGAGTTGAATGCTCTGCTCCACATTTGCCCTGGCGTCAGGACTGGTCGGATTTATCAACTTTACAATAGCGTGATGGAGTGGAGTCGCGCCTTGGGGGGCTAGAAGGCTAAAATCTGAATCTAGAGATCTAATTGTTGGATCTAAAGATCTAACATTGGCATTCGCTCCCTGCTCCAGCAATTGTTGGGTTAATGCTGGGGAAGCGACAGCCCAATGTAACGGCGAAAGTCCATATTCATCAACGCCATTCACGCCTGAAATCCTACTGATCATCTCCTGTGCTACTGCTGGATTGGTGCTATTCAAGACACAGAGGAATGAGGAATATCTGGGATAACTATGGTCACGAACTAAATCTCCACCTTGGCGGAGATACCTTCTCAGCGCTCCAATATTGCCTGCTTGAATCTCGTCACAGACGCTAGGTGGCGCAACCAATCCCATCACTTGAAGGGCAAACGAGCGATAGTAATTTAGTCCGCTCACGAGCGCTACCCCAGCAAGGCCAACTCCAACCAGCGCTTTCCAGGGAACGGATACATGAAACTTGCTGATTAAACGGTTGCCGCGTAGGGCTTCCAGGGCGTCTCGGGCAGACGAAAAGCGATCTTCAAAATCGGGGTCGAGCATCTGCTCCAGCCAGTCGGCAAAGGCTTCAGAAATCAGGACGCGAGAACGGAAGTTGATTCTGAGGCGATCTTGGGGAATATCGGCGGGCGATCGCCACGTCAGCAAAAACAGCAGCGTTGCGGCTAATCCATAAAAATCCGTAGCGGGAACAGCCTGTCCGCGAAACTGTTCGGGAGCCATGTAGCCAAAGGTGCCCACGACCGTACTGCCGCGCATCATCGTGTTGTAATAGGTATTCTGGACGGCTCCAAAATCCAGTAAAAAGACGCGTCCATCGGCTCTGCGAATGATGTTTTGCGGTTTAATGTCGCGGTGAACAATCGGCGGTTCCAGGCGGTGCAGATAGACCAGAATCTCTAAAATTTGGGTGGCGATCGCCTTCACCTCTGCTTCCGTAGACCGCCAGCCTTGCTTCACCAACTCCGCCAGCGATTCCCCCTCGGCTAACTGCTGCACAATGTAGAAAGCCCGATCGTGAGGGGTATCAACGTGAAAGTAATTCAAATACTTGGGAATGCCGGGATGGTCAAGCTGCTTCAGCGTTTGGGCTTCGCGCTCAAATAGCTCCATCTGTTTCCAGTCATTCATCGCCCGCAGGGAAAGCGCTTTCAGAGCAACCATCTCTCCGGTCTGCAAATCCTCTGCCTGATAGGTTGTGCCGACACCACCCTGCCCCAGCACATGCAGGATGCGATAGCGCTCTGCAATGACATCGCCTGCCTGATGCGAATCATCCGGCGGATGAGTGCTTGCTGTAATAGTCTGATTGGCAGGTTCGCTAGTCGGGATAGTTTCGTGCGTCTGCTCCAACGCTTCCTCTGGAGGGAGAGCCAGATCGAGTGCGATCGCCAGTGGCAAGGGCTGAAACGGTTCCGGATCTGCAAAAGATGGCTGGAACGGCTCATCCGGCTCGGATTGCCGCAGGGGTGTCTGTGCCATAGGTAGTAGATGAGGTGAAGAGGATGGAGGCGATCGCGGAACACAAGACTTGTACCTAGAATACCGAGGGAATCTCGAAGTGTCGAGTTTAAAGCCTGTATTGCTCTCAAAAAACTCGTAAACCTGCTCCGCGAATCGTATAGCAGTTGCACGAATCGTGAAGCTGTTAAAAAACTCATAAATCTGCTCTGCGAATCGTATAGCAGTTGCACGAATCGTATAACTTTTCCACGAATTGTGAATCTGTTAAAAAACTCGTAAATCTACTTTTGTTACAATTTTTAGTGCGATCGCCCGTAGGTTGGGTTGAGGAACGAAACTCAACTCCAAATCTCATCAATGTTGGGTTGAGTCTAGCGAAACCCAACCTACATGAAACTTCAATGTTTGAGCGATCGCCGCTCTTGCAGTCTTGGTATAACCAGGGTATAACTTGAAGAGTAGAACTTGCTGCTAAGGTCGCTATGAAAACTGCAATTTCGCTTCCAGACTCAGTTTTTGAAGAGGCAGAAGCGCTTGCTCAGCAACTCGGTTTGTCTCGTAGCGAGCTGTACACGAAAGCGTTAAAAGCGTATCTCAAAAAGTACAACCGTAATCAAATTTTGCACAAACTGAATCAGGTTTACGCTAACGAGCCTTCTGAGTTAGATCCCATGATGGCACAGATGCAGCTTATGTCTCTGCCGCATGAGGAGTGGTAATGTATCGGGGAGAGATTTGGTGGGCAAATCTACCTGATCCAGTTGCTTCAGAACCAGGATACCGTCGTCCTGTTTTGGTGATTCAAGATGATGTTTTTAATCAAAGCCGCATCAACACGGTTATTGTTGTAATCATCACGTCGAATATGCGATTAGCAGAAGCACCAGGCAATGTGGTATTACCTGCTGAGGTATCAGGTCTATCAAGAGATTTTGTCGTTAATGTGTCTCAGATTTTGACGGTTGACAAGACGTTTTTAACTGAACGCATTGGCTCAATACCAGACTACTTACAGGAGGAGATAGATGAAGGGTTGCGGATGGTGCTGTATCTTTAACCGCCATCGTTAAGTCTCCCCGTTATATTTCCTGAACATGACTATCACTATTGGCAGGCGCGTTGGAGAAACGTATGTGGGACGAACGATACAGCGCAGAGGAATATGTCTATGGCAAAGAACCAAACCAATTTCTAGCAGAAAACTACGCGGCCATTCCAAAGGGAAACGTTCTCAGTTTGGCGGAAGGCGAGGGGCGAAATGCTGTGTTTCTGGCGAAACAAGGCTACTCCGTGACGGCGGTTGATGGATCTGAAGTGGGTCTGAAAAAGGCTGAAGCATTAGCCCAAGAGAATGAAGTTGAGCTTGATTTAGTTCACGCGGATCTGGATGACTATGACATCGGTAAAAACAAATGGGATGGAATTGTATCTATTTTTTGTCCTTTACCTTCGGCTCTAAGGACGCAATTGCATAAAAAGGTCGTCGCTGGACTTAAACCGGGCGGTGTCTTTCTGTTGGAGGCGTATACGCCAGATCAATTGAAGTATGGTACGGGTGGAGGGCGATCGGCGGATACGATGACCTCTAAGGAATCGCTAATGCTTGACCTGGAAGGCTTGAAGTTCCTCCATCTGGTTGAGCTTGAGCGGAATGTCGTAGAAGGCATTTACCACACAGGTCTTGCAGCGGTGGTTCAAGCCATTGCATCAAAAGAAATTTGAAGGAGTTCTTCACCATGCCAGAAAAAGCCCTTGTTGCCGTGCTAATCACGACTGATGCTGAGCGACGGGGTGTATTTGCAGGGTATGCCTATGCGGATGATCTGCATGAAATCATCAGAACTGGACTGGTCGAACTCACCCATGCGCGCAATTGTCTGTACTGGCATGACACAGTGGGCGGTGTATTCGGGCTGGCGGCGACAGGGCCGAATAGCGAATGTCGCATTGGGGCATTGGTACCCCGCTTGTTTCTGAATGGCGTGACTAGCGTAGCCGTAATGACGCCCGAAGCAGAAGTTGCCTGGAGGGAAGCACCTGTCTATGGACAATAATTGGCAGCGGTTTCACCAGGGATACGGTAATCATGGCTATGGCGATGATGGTTGTTTTCGTGATTTCTATCGCGGTGGTGGATATGGGTATACCCATGTAGATGACGAGAAAAAGTATGCATCTAGCGGCACGGGAGGCGAACTGAGTTGTAATCGTTTCTACGTTGGCGGGTATGGTCATCAGTACCCCAACAAAAATGATGGCTGTGGTAGTGGCGAAGCCTATGGCGAGTCATGGAGTCATGGGAGTGGTTATGGCAACGGTCGGAGCAGTGATTACTACGCGGCTGGCTATGGCGCGATTAACAAAGATGAGTGGCGTGAAGACGGACATGGTGATGGAGGACTGTACGAGTCGGAGTACATTCCTGATGAAATTCTTTACTACCATACCTACGGTGACTTCAATGCGTATGGTGGTCAGTATTAGTGCGATCGCCAAGCTATGGCTGTAGCCCATTGGTTAAGGCGCTGAAAACCAAAGGGGTATGTGGGCTTTGTCCCCAGTCAGGGAGGCCACCCCTGCACCCCATCCTCATCCGAATGGCTACGGCTATTAAAAAACGTGAGCCGCGTAATGAGTAGCTCACGTTCTTTATGTTTGTTGAACTGATGTTGTTTCAGTATCAGCTAAGCCTTAACAAATCTCGTCTTGATCAACCCACTCATCCTGGGATTCATCATAGCCAACATAGTGAATGAAATATTGATTACCCTGAATTTTTTGGATGATGGCAGAATACCATTCTTCATCTTCCTCATCCCAATATTTGACCGTTTGACCGATCGCAAACCCATTTTTATCAGCCGCCTGGCGATCGCGAACACGAATATCATCTGTGCTCAACCATTCATCATCCGATGCACCGTAACCAACATAGTGAACCAGGACTTGATTGCCATCCATCTTTTCGATCGTGGCTTGATACCAATCTTCATCTTCCTCATCCCAGGCTTCTACGGTCTGCCCGACGGCGTAGCCTGCTGAACCTGTGCTTCCCGGCGTTGGGTTTGCATTCACAGGAGCCGCTGCGGCCTGACGCTCTTGCTCGGCGGCAATGTCTGCTTTGGCTAAGGGATACGCTTCTAAAATCAGAGTACGGGCAATGGTTTGAAGACCAGTATGTTCGTAATAATTGGTAGTCTGATCAAGAAATGCTGCAACAAAGTCCAAATTATCATCTGCAAGCTGAATGAAATTTCCCAGATGAGTCGAAACGGCTTGGGGTGTAATGCCCGATTTCGCGACTAAACTGGTCATCCAGCCCTGCACGGAGTTAAATCCCTGCCGAATAAAGCCCAACTTATCCGAGGGATTATTGCCAGGGAGGAAGTTGCCGACCGTTACAAATAAAGGATGTTGCGTGATGGCGGCGACATCGACGCCATTGATGATCTCTTGAATCTTGCTGAGAAAATCAGGCCCCAGGGGCAACAGGCCGTCTAGACACACTAATGCAATCATGCGCATCAGAGCGGCCTCTTTGTAGTTGTCCGCCAGAGAGGTGGCGAACAGTTGAGGGTTCGGTTGCGGAATGCCATTCAGGTTGCAAAAGGCAATGATTTCTACCGCAATCTTTAGCGTTAAATCGATGGATTGAGTGGTGTCTGCTTTGGGGGTGATATTGCCCAGAAACGAAAGAAAACCAATCTTTTCACCGACTTTGTTGGCCAGGGCAGCGGTGGCCATAGCGGTGTCTGCTTTATCAATGGTCTGGTAGAGCTTGACTGCCGTCTGGTAGCCTTTCTGCGGATCGGTGTAGAGTTTTGCAGCGCGATCGCTAATTTTTTGAATAACGCGATCGTCTGTTTCTCCGGTGATTGCACGGACGCTTTGATTAAACCCGACGAGATTCGTCCACTGACCTGGAACGACAAAATCAAGTGCGTTTAGCACTTTGGTTGTAATGTTGTCAGCCGGAAGTTCGTCAATCAACTGAATAATTGATTTGTCCATGTCCTCTTTCTCACATGTCGATTGTTAAGACTATGAATTCAACACAATCCAAAAAGTTACTTTTGAAAGCACAGCAATGCCGCACGTTCCAAAGCAATCTTCCGGCTTGATATAGCTGTATCGATTTAGATGAAGACAGGGTGCAGGAGTGGAACCCCTGGCTGGGGGCGAAGCCCCCACACCCCCCTTGGGTTTTTGATGTCCGTTGGGACATGGCTACAGCTATACAATTCATGCTCCTTAGAGTTCCCACCTAATACGGAACTTCCACGTTTCAACCCATAATTTTTGTAGCGAAAATATAAAATCTTGATTTTTAGATGACATTCGCAAATAGATTGTGAACACAGCGATTCGGGCTTTGCTCTGAAGGGAGCCGCTCCTTGGCTTTTGTGCATCAATCTGGCCCAGAGGATAGGCGATCGCTTTGACTCGGTCTAAGCTGTAGTCTCAAAAGGCTAATTCTGCTAGTCCCAGGTAGCGAATGCCCTCTGGAGTAACATCGAAACGGCAAGGTAAGACTTGTAAACCAAGAGCGATCGCCTCTCGCAGCAAAGTTCCGTATTCGGGATCGGCACTATCACCGGGTGCAAAGTGCGTGCAGTCTCCCCGATTGATGAAGTAAAGAGTGGCGGCTTTGGCATGAGGCAACAGAGCGGTCATCTCGCGCAAATGCTTTTGACCTCGCGTAGTCACCGTATCGGGAAACAGGGCCAGCGTTCCCTGCACCCAGGTCGTATTCTTCACTTCTACATAGGTCGAGCGAATATCTGCGTTGGTATCGCTGGTGTCATGGGTGAGTAAAAAATCAATTCGGCTTTTTTTGTCAGTTCCATAGGGAACTTCCATGCGAATGTCGCTGTAGGTGCCCAGTTCTGGAAATAGATTAGCGGCTAGCGCTGATTTGATCACCCGGTTAGGCAGAGCTGTGTTGACGCCAGCCCAGGTGGGTGTCGTATCGTTCACCTCGATTAACTCCCAGGTATAGGCAAGCGATCGCTTTGGGTTATCGCTATGAGACACCATCACCCGATTGCCTGGGATATAAACCCCCGTCATAGGGCCAGTGTTGGGACAGTGAGCCGTAATGATGTCTCCGTTGTCCAACTCAATATCCGCAAAAAAGCGCTTGTAGCGCTTGATCAAAACACCTGGGTAGAGGGTAGGATACGGGTAGAGCCAGTCAGACATGATTACTTGATCGTAAATTTAATATCATCGCTGCTCTCCGCTAATTTTTGATCATTGCTATTGTACGCTTCAACTTGCCAGCGATAGGTTCCCTTTTGTAAAGGCTCAGGAAGGCTGAAGGACGTGGCTTCAACGCGTTCATTAATGTATTTCGAGATCACGCTAGGATCATCCGCGTAGATACTAAATTTGTAGTAAGCCGCATCTGGATACGCATTCCATTTTAACTCCAGGTTTTGTGCGCTTATCGTTGATCCGGCTTTTGGACTGAGTAATTTCAAATCGCTCTTAAACAGGTGAGTCGTCGATACAAATAATGTTTTGTCGGTTGTTACCTCATATTCAGCCGCGCTAACGCCGATCGCTCCCGATGTGGCAAAGATATAAGAGTCTGTGTCAAACACACGCGCCAGCAGCGCTTCGTATACTTTAGGTTCTACATTAGTAATGACATATTCACCATTTTTATCGGTTCGTGCGGTGTAGGTCTTGCCGTCGCACCCGCCGACAAATTGACTAAATTTTTCACACAGCTTCACTTCAATATTCGCGGCAGGTTCACCGTTATACATAACCTTGCCCTGAACATTTCCTGTTCCCGGTGCAGGTTTGCTCTTTTCAACTTGTGCTTCAGCGCTGGGGGTTGGGGTAGGAGATGCTGCCGTGTCAGATGGGCTTGGGGAAGGGGACTGACTGGTACTGTTTTGGCAATTTGTTAACGCGATCGCGGCTGACGTGCAGATAAGAGCAACTAGCCATTTGCTAGATATCATAAATATGAACCTCAAGACCTCAGTGAACGAAACGATAGAGCAAATCGCTGAAACAGACCAATCCCCTTGACGTGTGACAGCACCCTGGGTGTTATATTTTACCCTCGCTCTAGATCATTTCTCTGCGCCAAACCGTAAAGTTATGCAATCTCTATCGTGCTCGAATCATTTTGAGAAAGGTCTTCCAGTTCAACGCTTTACGCAACATGCGCTCCTTTAATGCCTGTGATGCCAGCGCAAAGCCACCATCTGCGCCATCGACAAAGTGAACCTGACGTCCGTTGCGCTCAAATACAATGCAGGTCATCAAAACATGGTCAGAAATATGAAGTCCATACACCAGTTCACCGTCTCGATAGCGCTGGTCTAAATACGCCATCAGCGTTGCGCTTTGCTGTGCATTGCCAGAGAGAATCATGCGAAGCATATCGTCAAACTTTTGGCAATCTGTAGCGCTAATCAAATCACGCTTATAGATGCCCCAGTTCACACCACCCATGACGGCTTTAAACTGCATGAGCAAAGACCCCAAAAGATTCTCAAACTGAATCTTCCATAAATACGACTGCTGGCTAAATGCTTTTCTAGAGGGGCTGCGCAGCTTCACTTCTGCTGCCAATTTCCTGGCTTTAAAGCTGAGATTTAGATTTTTAAGATTAACTGGATTAAAATCTTCTTTCGTGCCATAAACGTTGAGGATTTTCTCTAAAACCTCTCGATAAATTTGATTGACGCGATCGCTATGATGGGCGATCGCCAACACATGTAAACTCACCACTTCGTCATGGCTGGCCGGAATATCTTTCCAACGGCATTCTAATCCTGAAAAATCCGCTTTCGGTATTTTTTTATGCCGTTTTAGCTGATAAATATCGGGAATACTGTAGTCTTTAATAAACTCGCTGGCATAGGTCAAACCACCCCCCGTTACCATGGCTTGATAATAGTGTTCAGATACCTTCAACTTAGCAATTTTAACTTCATATCCAGCCGCTAAAATAGCGCGAATTGGAACAACGCCGATTCGTATGTTTAAATTAAACCGAGAACGAGCCAATTGTTGAATCGCAAACAGCGCCTCTTTCGCCGCCGATAACAATGAAGCCGGAATAAAAATCGTGGCTCCATCTCCACCAAAGATAAACGGTAATTCTAATCGATTCGCTGCATTTAGGATTGCCACAATGGAAGATGCACCTAATAAATTAACCTCTCGATAGCGGCCAGAGGCGATCGCCTGAGTGGAGTTTGTAATATCTGTAATAACCACGTACCAACTTTCCGGTACGTCAACAAACTTTTGAGGTTCCGTAATATCTAATAAGTTTTCAAGAGGAATTAAATTTGCATAAAAATCATCAGTCAACATACAGGAAATCCGTGCTTTAAAGCACGTTTTTGACGGATCTCATGACAGTTGGTCAAGCACTCTGACAGGATGACTGCTATCTAGCGGTTCAATCTCTGGCAAGCAAAAGAAACCAGGGATTTTGCCTGTTCAAATTGTTAGAAATGATTCTGAAAACTTGAAGCAAACGGATTGATCTTATGAATTATTTTATAAATTTCGTGGTCATCATGCTATGGCATTTATGAGTAAATCTGTATTGATTAACGGAGACTTTAAAACTCTGGGCTAAATAAAAATCTTGTCCTTATCCTAAATCAGATAGCACCAACGCTTATCTGTCTAAAGGGGTATATCTAAAAGGGGATGACTATCAGTTGATGAACAACTATCGCGCTCAAATCATTTTCAGCAGTGTTTTCCAGTTCAGCACTCTACGCAACATGCGTTCTTTCAACGCCTCCGATGTCATCGTGAACTTCTATAGACGTGAATTCGATTGTGCCATTTGAGACGCGCGTCGTGCGTCTCAAATGGCGCAAAAAGGTGACCTGCGCGTCGCACAGGTTACCTTTTTGCGCGTTCGTCGAATTCACGTCTATAGACGTGGCGAAAGACGTAGCGAAGATAGATCTGGCTCACCCTGAGCTGTTAGACATGCCCCCACGAGATAGCGGCCCGACCGCCCGACCTAAGAAAAACTCTAGAATTCGCGCTTAAATAAGTGAAGTCTCTCTAAGGATCGGTTGTTCTAAGTGTCTGAGTCTAAAAAAACGTCTCGCTCCCTGGCGGGGATTGCCGGAATTGTGGCGATCGCCACGCTGATCAGCAAAATCTTCGGGCTAGTGCGCCAGCAGGCGATCGCCGCAGCATTTGGGGTTGGCCCTGCGGCTGGGGCGTATAACTTTGCTTATGTGATTCCGGGATTCTTGTTGATTCTGCTGGGAGGCATCAACGGCCCATTTCACAGTGCGATCGTCAGTGTGCTAGCCAAGCGGAAGCGCGAAGAGGTTGCACCCATTGTCGAAACCATGACCACCGTCGTCGGTGGGGTGCTGTTGCTGGTGACGATTGGACTTATCTTCTTTGCCGATCCGCTGATGCATCTGGTCGCGCCCGGTCTATA
>DATNPS010000208.1:0-7579 GCA_036703095.1 Crinalium sp.
CCGTTGAGGGTGTCGTTGTCTTCCAGACCAATCAGAATGTCATTGCCGCCTGCGGCGTTGATAATGTCTTGGCCTGGTGTTCCGGTCAGAGTTTCACCCGCATCCGTACCCGTAATCACATTGGGTGTTGTGAGAGGAACAGGAGTGGGAGTGGGAGTGATGATGGGAGTGGGAGTGGGAGTGGGGGTGGGAGTAGGGGTGGGGGTGGGAGTAGGGGTGGGGGTGGGAGTGGGTGTTGCACTGGTATCTACAATGGTCAAAACGGCTGTGCTTTGAGCACCGAGAACTGCACTACCCGTCAGGTTATCCAGGCTTAGATTAACGGTTTCGTCGCCTTCCACCAGCGTGTCATTAATGATAGGAATGGTGATGGTTTTGGGAGTTGTATCGCCATCAGCAAAGCTGACTAAGATAGGATCGCCGTTATAGTCGGTAGGAGATGTGGCGGTACCATTTGCCAGTTTAACGGTTGCACCAACAGCACCACTGCTACCGCCCGTGCGAATCACCTGCACCGAAGCCGAGGATGTACCATCTTCATTCAAGCTGAATGTGGGGGCACTGAAGGAAAGCGCGGAGTCATTGTCTACCACGGTCAGGACTGCACTATTCTGAGCGCCAATAGTTGCGCCCCCGGTCGGGCTAGCCAGACTCAAGTTAATAGTTTCGTTGCCCTCGATCTGCGTGTCATTTACAATCGGAATCTTGATTGTTTTAGGTGCTACATCTCCAGCCGCAAAACTAACCTTGATCGGGGAGCCATTGTAATCGCCAGGGGCCGTGGCCGTGCCATTGGCTAAGTTAATCGTTGCGCCTACGGCAGCGCTACTGCTGCCTGTGCGGATCACCTGCACTGAAGCAATGGCTGTTCCGTCTTCGTTCACCGTAAAAGTGGGGGCGCTAAAGGAGAGCGCTGCATCATTATCAATTACAGTCAACTCAGCATTGCTTTGAGCACCAATCGTCGCACCACCCGTCGGATTACCCAGACTTAAAACAATCGTTTCATCCCCTTCCGCTAAGGTATCGTTCACGACGGGAATCGTGATAACTTTGGTGACGGCATCGCCTGCGCCAAAGTTAACGGTGATCGGTTTATTGTTGTAATCAGCAGGAGCCGTTGCGGTACCGTCTGTTAAGGTCAAAGTTGCACTGACAGCTCCAGTATTGCCGCCAGTTCGCGTGACTTCGACTCTGGCAACGACCGTGCCATCTTCATTGACACTGAAGGTGGGGGCTTTGAATTGAAGAACGCCTGCATCTGTGGGAGTTGGAGCACCGTCGTTATCCACAATTGTCAGAGTTGCGGTGCTGCGGACTCCAATGGTTGCACCGCCTGTGGGATTCACTAAGCTGAGATTAACGGTTTCATCACCCTCCGCCAGCGCATCATCCACCAGTGGAATAACAACTGTTTTGGCCGCTGTGTCACCAGCTGCAAAGGTAACGGTGATCGGGGTTCCGTTGTAATCTCCGGGGGCTGTGGCAGTACCGTTACCGAGAACAACAGTTGCACTGACGGCTCCATCGCTGCCATCGGTGCGGTTTACACGGACTCTGATGGTGGGGGTACCATCTTCATTAACAATGAACGTGCGAGAACTGAATGAAAGAACGCCCGGTGTTAGAGTAGCCATTTTTTAACTTAAAGGTAAGGTTTATAGTTAAGTGTTTGTCTTCTATTAGCCCGGTCTCAGACTGACCGACCCTAATTTTGACGGCAGCGAACCATACTCTTGCCGTGTCACTTTAGACACATAGTATTGGCTAGCCATATCCGTAATGAAGTTCTGAAGCGGCTTCACATGCAAGTTGAGCGAAATACCCGTAAGTAACTTCTCGGACAAAGGTTCAGTATCTTCAACGAAATACTTGATTATCAGATTAAGGAGGAATTAAGTGGAAGTAATGAAATTCTGCTCCGCCTTATTCAAAACTTCATAAGTTCTTGAAGTTTTAATCTGTATTAGCGGTCACAAAAAGACCGTCTCCGCAAATTCCGGGATATGCGTCACAATAAAAGCCCCTCACCGTGGAAAATTCAGGTCTGAACTTATCCTTAGCCGTTCCACAATAGATGTCGATCATGGTGCGACACGTCTACCCCCTTATTAAGCAGGTACGGAACCGATGAATATCGTCAGGCATTTTACGCAAGCCTTGCAGCGGTATGTACTGAGTAAAGCAGGATTGTCAGTTTGTTTTGGGTTGGGAATATTGCTGACATGGCTACTGGCTTATGGCGTCGAAAAAATCGCCATTCCAACGGAGGCATTCTCGAGTAGCCATCAGTTTTCCGTTGCATCTCAATCCTCACCTGTACTCTTTATTTCGCCTGAAGGTCGTGGCAAGCGAGATGGGACGACGGCTGGTGATGCCGGAACGCTGGACGATCTACCCACTTTCATCACGGAAGTAGGGCCGGGAGGGGAAGTGCGTATCTTAAACGGTGTCTATTCACATGCTGGCAAAATTCGGATTGCGAGCGGGGGGAATCCGGATCATCCAGTCACGATTCAAGGCGCAGATGAAGCGGGGCATGAGACCGAGATGCCTATCATTGTTGGCGATCGCTCCAGTCCATATCGTCCGCCTCCAGAAGGACACGCAGGCAGCAGCCTGTTCAATTTGCTGCCTGGAGCCAGCCATCTCGTATTCCGCAATATTCACTGCCAGAATCAAGGGAATGGATGCTTTGTGTTTGCTGGAACAGCAGGCGATGTAACGATCGAACAGGTCAAAGGAACCAATGTACAGCGCTTTATTGAACATCAACCGAATTCGACCGCATCAAATGCCTGGGATTTGTCAAATGTAGTCATTAGGAATACCGAGATTCACGGATATTCCAAAGGTGCGATTCGATTTGGTAAACCACAGCCGGATGGAAAAAATGATGCGCACAATCTATTAATTGAAGATGTTGTGGGTGATTCGGAACGACAGGATCATGACAATTTTTGTATGGGAGTTCATCTACGAGGTGATGTACATCATGTCACACTACGTCGAACGACGATGAGTAACTGTCAACAAACGCGATCAGCGGATGATTACTGGAATGGAGATGGATTTGCAGCAGAAGAAAGTGTTTCTCATCTGTTGTTTGAAGATACTCGTGCATTTGGAAATACAGATGGGGGATATGATATTAAAGCGCAAGACACTGTGATGATTCGGCCCTACGCATCAGATAATAAGCGAAATTTTCGAGTGTGGTCAGCGATCGCCATTCAGAACGCCATTGGAGAAGAGCCTCGCTGTCGGGGCGGCATCGGCTGTCAAGCTCAGGTTCATGCGACTCATGGAGCGGATGCGAAACTAATAGACTGTACATTTACATCCACTAATCCCTCTACCTATGTGTTTAAATCTGAATCTGGCGGGAAAATCACGGCGACGGGTGGAACGGTTCAACACAATGGTATTCTCAGCGCTGCTGAGGGACACCAAAAGGTAATTACGCTGAATGGCGTGATGGTAAATCATCAACTGCTAACAGACTAAAGTATTCAACCGTTGTTTAACGCAAGCCTCTAACAAGATGGTAGTGTTGCACCGCAACATCGTTTTTCCTAATATAATCTCATGAATTTTGAGGGTGCTTCTCAGGAAAAACTCACTCAACCTTTGAGCAACTGAAACAAAATCATAGTCAAGAACTATAGCAATCCAAGGATTAGTTAGGACGGGGTGCAGGGGTGGAACCCCTGGCTGGGGGCGAAGCCCACACACCCTCTCCGAATTGTCTCAACGGTTGCCATACCTCCAATGTAGAAAGGGACAGGACTATGAGACTTGAAGGAAAAGTAGCGTTGGTGACGGGCAGCAGTCAAGGCATTGGTCAGGCGATCGTGATTCGTCTGGCACAGGAAGGAGCCAATGTCGTGATTAATTATCGATCGCATCCCGAAGGGGCAGAGGAAACGCTGGCTAAAGTACAGGCCGCAGGTGGTAAATGCTTTATGGCGCAGTGTCCTGGTTCGCAAGGATTTACGGTCAAAGCAGATTTAGGCAATGTAGAAGATGTGCGTCAATTGGTTGCCGAAAGCATTGGACATTTTGGCAAACTCGATATTCTCGTCAATAATGCTGGCATTGAAAAGCACGCTCCGTTCTGGGAAGTCACGGAAGCTGATTATGATGCTGTTATGAATGTCAATTTGAAAGGCGTATTTTTTGCGACGCAAGCCTTTGTGCAGCATCTGATTGAAACGAAACGCACAGGCAAGATTATTAATATTAGTTCTGTGCATGAAGAATTGCCGTTTCCAAATTTCACAGCGTATTGCGCCAGTAAAGGCGGAATGAAAATGCTGACTCGCAACTTGGCAGTTGAGTTGGGTGCACTGGGTATCACAATTAATAATGTAGCTCCGGGAGCGATCGAAACACCGATTAACACCAAACTGTTGAATGATCCTGAAAAGCTGGGTGCGCTGCTTAAAAACATTCCTCTAGGGCGGTTGGGTCAACCTGGTGACATAGCATCTTTAGTAGCATTTCTGTCTTCATCTGATGCGGATTACATTACAGGTTCAACCTTTTTTGCAGATGGCGGTCTGCTCTGGAATTATCAGGAACAATAAGCAGAGAGCAGGATTGCGAAAAATATGAGTGATTGCCTGTGTTGTTCCGACAAGCTTTTGCGTCACGCTCGTCGAGGGAGCTATTATTGGTTCTGCTGTCGCTGTAGGCAAGAAATGCCCTGTGCAGCGCAAGCAGTAGAAATAGATTCGCTTTCAGACTTTGTCAGTGACGTTGAACTTAACCATTATCATTCGAAAGGTTCGTTATGCTCTTTCTAAGCAGCGAAGATTTAGCTGAAAGTAGATTGCAATTGCACTATGCGATTCAGCTGATTGCAGCAACGGGAGCAGCACTGGCTACTCCAAAACCTGATTATAGTCATGCGAGTTCCTGTTGGAATCCAGACTTAAATTTGTTTGTGGGAGAATTAATTAATGCTACAACTTCATTTCGTGTAGCGATCGATCCCGTTAACTTGACTGCCTTAATTTTGGATCAACAGTTTGCTACGGTAGATACCTTTTCTTTATCCGACAAAACACTGGCAGACGCGCTGAATTGGCTGGCGGCAACTGTTTCTAAGCTAGGGGGAAGGGGGGAAGAAATTACGCTCCTATCTTACCCCGCTGATGATTTTCCAGATCACGCGATCGCCCACGGTGCTGCTTTTAGTGCAGATGGACTCGATGCACGACGCACATTAACTCAGTGCTATGCCATCACTTATCCGTTCTGATGTTGTTGGCGAATGTAATACAGTCAGTTTGAAACAGAACACAAAAGTGAATCATCTGCTAACGCAGCAAAGCGAGAAATGCGAGTGTGAATATGCGGGATTCCCATCAACCAAGATGTAATTCGTGTGATATTCATTGCAACGCCAATGAGAATGTGTTGAAGATGTGTTTTTGCCAGTCCAATATATCGAGTACGACGCAATCCAAAACAATGAATTCCTTGCGATAAGGTTCCTTCAACTCCTGCCCGCTGATGATATCGTTGTTGCCATTGTTGAGTTCGTTGCTGTTGCCGCACGCTTTGCAACACCTCATATTCTTCTTTGGGACGAAATCCAAGCGCTCTTGCTTCTGTAGCTGAGCGAGTACACAAGTTTCGCGCCGGACAGTCTCGACAGTCACGGTGTAGGAATCGAACATGAATGAAACGATTGCCACCAGTGTCAACTGATTCTATCCACTTACAACTCTTTTTTCCTTGAGGGCAGGTCACTCGCTTTGTTTTCCAGTTAATGCGAAATTGGCTTAAGTCATAAGCGCCCTCAACTTTGGTTTGCCAACTGCCGTTGGGTCGCATCGGTCCAATTAATTCGATGCTGTACCGTTTGCGGCTATCAATCAGCAAGCCACTATCGACGTACCCCGAGTCAGCAAAGTGTTCCTGAGGCAGCAGTTGCTTTGCTTTCAGCATCTGATGAACCACTTCCGTTTGTTCAATATCAGGAATATTGGCGGTAGAGGTAATGACATTGGTGACTAAATGCATTGCATCTGTATCACAGGTTTCTGTTACATGCACTTTGTACCCCGTCCAAGTACTGGACCGCTTATTGCCATAACGCGCTTGGGGGTCGTAAGGAGAATCAGATCGCTTTCCCACAGGGGACAAATCTTTGGCGTCGCGTAGGCGCAGTTTACCGTTATCGACCCAAAATTGACCAATCCAAGTTTGCCGGAGATGCTCTACGCTTGGAATTTCCCGTAAGTACGGTGGGGCTGCTTCTGACCAAATCCGCGCTAACAATTCCATGCCATCCGTACCCATCGTCTCTGCATAGGTTTGCCGAGCTTCTTTGCCTTTGGGAAGTCGATACTCCTCAACCGGTCGTCCATAACGCTCAAACCACAATTGGGGAACCCAACCTTTGAGCCACTCTGGCTCGACTGTTGCGATAGCATTGAGCGCAGCTCTAAGGGCTTCCCCGATGCTCTCCAGTCGATTCAAAGTTCGTACAGCAGCCAGTACATGGGTCGAATCCGTGCGTTGCTTGCCCCGTTCCTTAATCCAGCCTTTTTGCTTGCATTGTTCCAACAACCGATCAAGCAGGCGTTGTTCGAGATGCCCTGCAATAATGCGACTGCGAAACTCCGATAGCACCGAAAAGTCAAAACCTGGATCGCCCAAATCTAAGCTCAACAGATACTTCCAATCAATCCGGCTGCGAACGGCATCAGCGGCTTGTCGGTCAGTCAAATCCTCCAAAAACTGCATCACACAGATCAGGGCGAGTCGCCAGGGACTGATCGCAGATTGTCCGTGAACTGAAAACAGAGTCGCAAACTCGGCATCGTTGTAAATCGTGCCCAACTCATCCCGCAGTAGGAGGTAACGGTTGCCTTTAGGAAAAGCTTGGCGAGCAACACGAGCAGTGGCTTCAGGAATCGGATCAATCGAACGAGGATGCAACGACATCGTTGTTCCCTCCTAAAACTCATCACGACAATTTGATCGTAGGGGATGAGTTCTTTGTCTCAATAATGCGTTTACGCTTTGTCACATCCATACTACATTGACAACGATAGAATAAGGGTTTCAGCCTCCTCAAATCTATTCGCCAACAACATCCGTTACTACAATCTATTGTTGATACTCACAAGGGCGCATCTCCAATCTATATCTGGCCTCATCATTTTGATATGGCCACGCTAATTACGTTGCCGAATACTCAATCGGATGAATCGAAGACGGTTGGAGTTGGGTTATCACCAGGAGATCAAAGCTATAGCGAACCATATTGGTATGTCAGTCCGTATCCTTATCCAGAGTTGTCTAGCCTGCCTGTACTGGACATTGGTTTCTGGCATACCGACCACTGGGTAGGGGCTGTGTTGACAGCTTCTCAAGTTGAGGACGAACAAAATCTGTCAGCTTTTTTAACGGCGGCGGTTGAGCGTTCTTGGGAATTACTGGTTCAATAGGAATTAGGTGTGAGCCGCACATCTGGAAAACAGGCAGTAATTTTCATTATGCAAATTGGTGGCAGTGCAAGCTCGCCGCAGGCGAGCTTGCACTGCCACCAACGGCGGGTTTT
>DATNPS010000210.1:0-13046 GCA_036703095.1 Crinalium sp.
AACAACTGGGTTTTAAGCAAGTGAAAAGCGCTATATACAAAGCGCTATATACATAGCTCCCTAAATGGTGGGTTTGAGTTATCCCTATTCTTACGAGATCATCTAGATCACTATGTCTAGTTCGGCACCCATTTCGTCTCCACCTCCTGCTAGCTCTACCTCAACCGATGGAGTGTGGAAGCGGCGGTTAGGTAAGCTGATTGAACCGTCAGTTTTACTAGGGCCAGCAGGGTTGTGGCTGCTGTGTCTACTCGTGATTCCTACTCTGTTGATTCTGGATATCAGCTTACATCCAGGATTACGTCCCGGAGAGGCAGGTGTGGGGTATGGAGCAGGCAACTACACTAAGATTTTTGAGCCAGTCTATCTATGGGTGATTGGGCGATCGGTCTTTTTTGCGATCGTGAGTACTTTGCTGTGTCTGGCCTTGGGATTTCCGGTGGCTTACTGGATTGGCTTGATGGCTCCCAAACGGTTGCAAAACCTGATCCTGGTTAGCTTTGTATTGCCGCTGTGGACATCGTCGCTGCTGCGTTCCTATGCGTGGATCACAATTTTGCGGCCTACAGGCGTGCTGAACTCCCTGCTTACTTCGGTTGGCCTGCCTGCCCTGGATATTTTGAATCGTCAGGGTGCTGTCTTAATTGGCATGGCCTACAACTTCTTGCCCTACATGGTTCTAATTCTCTATGCATCGCTGGAGAAGTTAGACAAACGGTTACTGGAAGCCGCTGCTGATCTGGGAGCCAATCCCCAGCAATCGTTCTGGAAAATCACAGTGCCCCAGACCTTACCCGGAATTGCGGCGGGCTGTTTGCTGGTCTTTATTACTAGCCTAGGGGATTTTGTGGTGCCTGAACTGTTGGGCGGGGCGTCTAGCATGACGATGGCCCGCTTGATTTATAACCAATTTTTGGGTGCGACCCGCAACTGGGGCTTTGGTTCGAGCCTGAGTATGCTGTTAATTTTTGCGGTCAGCGTTTCGATCGCACTGTTGATTAAATACGGGGATCAAAAGGCTGAGAATTTCTAATGATGGATCAACCTAAACCTTCCCAAAAACGATTTCGGACATCCTGGCAGTTGATTGTCACGCTGCTGATGTTTGTCTTTATGTATCTTCCGGTGCTGGTGCTGGCGTTTTATAGCTTCAACGATTCTCCCTTTAGCGCAGGCTGGAGTGGCTTTTCGCTGAGGTGGTATGCCAAGATGTTTAGTGATGGCCGCATTCTTTCCGCGTTGCAAGATAGTTTGCTGGTGGCTTTTTTAGCTGTGGGCATTGCGGCGGTGCTGGGCACGTTTATGGCCGTTGGTTTAGCTCGCTATCACTTTCCAGGAAAAGGGCTATACCAGGGCATGTCGTATTTGCCGCTGATTATTCCTGATATTGCGATCGCCGTTGCAACGCTGGTGTTTCTGGCTTATATGGCGATTCCCCTCAGTTTATGGACGGTTGTTTCGGCGCACATCGTTTTTTGTTTGTCGTACATTGCGCTGGTAGTGTCTACCCGTCTGGCCGGCTTAAACCCGCACCTTGAAGAAGCCGCCCTGGATTTGGGCGCGACTCCGTCTCAGGCGTTTATCAAAATTCTGCTGCCGGAGCTGATGCCCGCGATTATTTCGGGCTGCTTGCTCTCCTTTGTGTTGAGCATGGATGACCTGCTGATTTCCAGCTTCACGGCGGGGGGAGGCGTGACAACGCTGCCGATGGAAATTTTTAGTCGGGTTCGAACAGGCGTCAAACCCGACATTAATGCGCTCAGCGTTATCTTGATTTTGGGATCAGGTGCACTGGCCTTTCTTGCAGAATATATCCGCTATCAGGGCGATAAGCGGCGATTGGGAAATTAGGGATACCAAATCGATTCGATCGCCTGAATGGCCGAAAGTGCTTGCGATCGCCTTTCATCTCCTGTTTCCCTATCCAGCAGCGTTGTGACATGTCCCAGCTTCCGACCGGGACGCGATGCCGTTTTGCCATACCAATACACATGGGTTTGAGGAATCTGAGCGAACTGTTGCCGTTTGTCGAGGTACGGTTCATCTTGAGAACTCTCGTACCCCAGCAGGTTCACCATCACGGCTCCACCACAGGTCAGGTCAGGGCTACCCAATGGTAGGCCGCAAACCGCCCGAAGCTGCTGTTCAAACTGGGAGGTGACGCAGGCATCTAGCGTGAAGTGTCCGGAATTGTGAGTGCGAGGTGCGATTTCATTAACCAGCACAGTTCCATCGGGCGTCAGAAATAGCTCGATGCCGAAAATGCCGACGACTTGGAGGTTTTCCATGAGGGTACGGGCGATCGCCTCTGCTTGCTGAGTTACCTGGGCGTTAAACTCACCTGTTACCAAAACCCGCCGACACACCTGATTTTCTTGCTGGGTTTCCACAACGGGATAGGTGACGATGTCGCCATTAATGGAGCGAGCCACCATAATCGCCAGTTCTTTTTCAAAGGGGACGAAGGCTTCCAGCATGAGCGATCGCCGCTCCAGCCTGGGCAGCAGTTCTTCCAGTTCGGCTTGATTCTGAATAATGTACGTTCCCTGCCCGTCGTAGCCATGACGACGGGCTTTTAGAACGACCGGGAATCCTAATTCGCTTAAGGCGGCAGTGTCGGATTGATCCATCAATTCTCGAAAATCGGGAACGGGAATTCCCAGCTTCTTCAGGAAACAGCGCTGGTGATATTTATCCAGTAGCGGAGCCAGGGCCTCCAGTTGAGGATAGAAGCGCGTCCCTTGCTGAGCCAGATGAGACAGGCCATCCAGATCGACAAATTCGTTTTCAAAGGTGATGACATCACATTGGGCGGCCAGGTCAGCCGTAGCGCGAGCATCTGCCACAGGAGCCAGAACGGTGTGGGTGGCGATCGCTACTGCCGGGTCTGTTTTAGAGGGCGTTTGAATGATTAACTCAATTCCTAATTTTTGGGCTGCATCAGCCATCATCCAGGCCAACTGTCCGCCCCCAATCACTCCAACCCGTTTCATTTCGTCTCCTTCATCATGTATCGAACAACTAAATCGCAGAGGGTGTCAGGTGTGCCCATCGGGCGCACCTAACACCCTCTATTTTTAGGGCTAACACAGGTCTACTTAACGGCAGCCTAATGAATCTCGTGTGGCAACGCCCGTTTTAGAATTGACGCCACTGGCCCGTTCACACAGTTCTTTGACCTGAGCACCATCCAGAATAGCGTCACTGAAATCGGCTCCAGTGATTTTGGTGCCTTCAAAGGTAGACCTCAGTAAAATCGCTTCAGACAAAATAGCATCGCTCAGATCGGCCTCTTGAAACTTCACCTGATCGGCAAACGCATTGGTCAAATCGGCTCCGTGCAGGTTAGTCTGCGTCATGACGGAGGCGCTAAAGACGGCTCCTTGCACGTCGGCATTGGTAAAATTGGCCGATTCTAAATTTGCGTTGGAAAACTCTGCGGCTCGCAGCGTTTGCCCTGAAAAATCGCGCCCCCGCAGCTCGGCGTTGCTAAATGAGGTGGGAGGAGCGGCGAATTTATTGGCCTGTGCTGGTAAGGCCGCACTCCAAAGTAGAAGCGTGAGTAGAAATGCAGCCAGTTTGCGCCAGGTCATAGGTTCATCGGATTAGAGGTGAACATCTTCTATATTGGCAGGATTTTAAAGTTCTCAACAATTCTTTGATTCCCCTATGATCAAAAGCGGTCATTTGTTTTATCAGGAGTACGGTGTCTCTACAAGCGATCGCCATTCCCGCAAAATCTGGCAAACCCAAAGGTCTATTGGTCGTGCTGCACGGCTGGGGCGCAAATGCTCAGGATGTCGCTGCCCTGGCGTCTTATCTTAATTTGCCCGACTATCAATTTATCTTTCCAGATGCTCCGCTGCCTCATCCCTACGCGCCCGTGGGTAGGATGTGGTACAGCTTCCCCAACGACTATAGCTTCAGTAGTCGAGAGGACTTTCAAACCAAAGCTGATTTGGCGGAGAGTCGGCGGCAATTAAGCGAATGGCTGCTGTCATTAGAAGATGTGACGGGTATTCCGCTGTCTCAAACGATTTTGGGGGGCTTTTCTCAGGGAGGCGCGATGACCCTGGATGTAGGGTTGCAGTTGCCTGTCAAAGCATTGATGGTCTTGAGCGGATTCCTGCACACGCCGATTCAGCCTAAACCTGAAACGATTCCCCCAATTTTGATGGTGCACGGGAGACAAGATCCGGTGGTGCCCATTCAGGCTGCGCGACAGGCACGAGATACGCTGCTGGGTCTGGGCGCAACGGTGAATTATCAAGAATTTGATATGGGACATGAAATTCAGCCCATTGTTTTAAATATCATGCAAAGTTTTGTAGGTGAAACGGCATTAGATGTAGGTGAAACCGCATAAAACGACTTAGGATAGGGTTGGACTACATCCTGATCTACTAGGGGTAGGGATGAATCCCTGGACAATACGGATGTTCCTGGAAGGAGGGGGTTAGCCATGAGAACGTTGAGTTTTACAGACCAAGACGTTGCCAATATGACGGAGCGAGACGTCGCGGATTTGGCAAAACGGCTCGAACAAGATGAGTATTCAAATGCGTTTGAAGGGCTAAATGATTGGCATCTGCTACGGGCGATCGCCTTTCAACGACCAGAACTAGTAGAGCCATACCTTTATCTGCTAGACCTGGAAGCCTTTGACGAAGCGTAAGGGATTTTGAATTCAAAAACTCTCGTTTGTTGTGAGTAATTTTTACTTTGACGTCGGTTGTGATGCCAGCTTTTTAGAAGTAAGCATCGCAGCCGATTTTGGTATTCAGGATCTCAAACTAAATAAGCGTGAATTCGACAGCCCGATTTTGCGTGCGCGACGCGCACGCAAAATCGGGCTTTTGGGAGAGTGGCGCGTCGCGCCACTCTCCCAAAAGCCCGTTCGTCGAATTCACATAAATAAGTACATAGCCACAATTAAGTACAAAACCCCAAAGGGTGTGCTGCGCCCCTTAGGGGCGCAGCACACCCTTTGGAGTTTTAAAATCCACGTTTCTAATGACGGTGCAACAGTATGGTTCAGGGTAGACGGGTTTTAGTGGGCATTGGCGGTGGCATTGCTGCCTATAAACTATGTGAGGTAATTTCGACGCTAGCGAAGGCAGGCGCAGAGGTCAGAGCCATTCTGACCGAGGGAGCGCAAGAGTTTATCACGCCACTCACGATCGCCACCCTCTGCCGCCACCCAGCCTATACGGATGGCTCCTTCTGGCAGCCTATTCACCATCGTCCGCTGCATATCGAGTTAGGCGAATGGGCCGATGTCTTTGTAATTGCGCCATTAACGGCGAATACGCTGGCGAAGCTGGCCTATGGGCTGGCTGATAATCTGCTAACCAATACCGTTTTAGCGTCTACCTGCCCGATTTTGCTGGCTCCAGCCATGAACACGGACATGTGGAATCAGGTAGCCGTGCAGCGCAATTGGAATTTGGTTCAGACTGATTCCCGCTATCACACCGTCGGGCCAGGAGCCGGAATTTTGGCGTGCGATCGCGTCGGTTCAGGACGAATGGCAGAACCTGCCGAAATTCTGGCGTACCTCCAGTCTCTTTTGCACACGCATGGACAGCGTGACCTGACCGATAAACACGTCCTGATCAGTGCAGGTGGAACCCGCGAACATTTTGACCCGGTTCGTTTTATCGGCAATCCCTCTACGGGAAAAATGGGAGCCGCGATCGCCCAGGCCGCCGCTCATCGGGGAGCCGCCGTTACTCTGGTGCATGGCCCAATGGACAATAATCTAGTGAACTCACTGCACGGCATCCGGCTGATTTCAGTCACCAGCGCGATCGAGATGCAGCAAGCCCTCCAGTCTTTCTTTCCGGATGCTGATTGGACGATTATGGCCGCTGCGGTTGCCGATGTGCGACCTGCTGATTACAGTGCCGAAAAACTGCCGAAGCGATCGCTTCCCTCTAGCCTGGCGTTAGAATCCGTCCCCGATATTGTTGCGGAACTCGGCCATCAGAAACAGCCCCATCAAAAGCTGATTGGCTTTGCTGCTCAAACGGGAGAAATTATTGCTCCAGCCCTGGAAAAACTGCATCGCAAAAAATTAGACGCGATCGTTACGAATCCGGTGGATCAACCGGATAGCGGATTTGGCAGTGACCAAAATCAAGCGGTGTTTATCGATCGCGAAGGACGACAAAATGCGATCGCCCAATGCAGCAAGTTCAGCATAGCGCATCAGATTTTGGATTTTATTCGGGAGATGTGAGGAATGGAGAAAGCAGGAGTCAGGAGTCAGGAGTCAGGAGCCAGAAGAATTACGGAAGAAGGCAGGGGGCAAACGTTTTGGAAATTGAACCTGGCGAATGAATTCACGGCTGTCTGAACAAAGTCCGCCTTCGCAGACTGGGACGTTTGCAACCTGGCAAAGGCAGATTCGTTCTGTATAGTTGGTTTTAACCGTCATCTCCCAACTCTTCATTCTCCCTTTGCTGTCTGCCTTTTGGCTTCATTCTGACTCCTGACTCCTGACTCCTGACTCCTGGCTCCTGACTCCTGACCCCTACAAATCAAATCCCTGCACCAACGTCGTTTCTAAAACCCCTTCAAAGCTTGGTTTTGTAGTGGTAATTAGAATAACGGCACTTTTGCGATCGGGCGACAGGTAGACATCGCGAATCGAGTAGCGCAAGACATATGGGCGGAAATTGCTGAGGGAGTCGAGCGACCGCCGTTTTCCGTCGTAGCTAATCTCCAACCGCATGGCCGAACGGCTGTTGCTCGGAGCATCGACGGACTGGTTGCGCTGCTGGAGCACGAGACGCATTGGTTGGCGGTTATCCAGGTTTACCGTTACCGTTTCAGTGCCATCGGGGGTGCGCGATCGCGACGACACAGCGAGTCGAGTTCCGGCGACAGGAGGCGTTAATCCCAGAGATTGGCGCAAGAGCCAGGTTCTACGCAGCAGATCATTCTCCGCATCGGTGGTGCTGAGGTTTGCATCTGGTTCACGATATCGCGTCTCTACACAGCCCGTCTCCACACAAGCGCTGGTCGAGACATCCACGATCTGAATGCTAGCTTTGGGAATTCCGGCTCCCGTATCGCGTGAGCTTTCTAGATAGACGTAGTGATTGCTGTCGCTGGAAAATCCGGCCATCCGCTGAGTTGCCCGAAAGGTGGTGGCAAGTACCTGGGCCGAGAGCAAGGCGACAGCGCTAATGGTTAAACCAAGTGAACGGCGTAAAACACGACTCATAGTAATACCGTTTTTATCTGAAGCTGCGCTATTTGGGGCGCACCACCCCAAATAGCGCAGCTTCATACTTAATTGGTACAGCTGTAGTCATGTCCGTTAGGATATCGAAAACCAAGAGGGGTATGGGAGCTTCGCCCCCAGCTAGGGGTTCCACCCCTGCACCCCGTCCTAATCCGAATAGAATACAGCTATATAAGGAACGTGGGTTTATGAAAACCCATCCTGGTGGAAGTCGCAGCTTTTCCGCACACTCCCTCCAAGATGGGTTTTATGGCTGTAGCCACATTGGTTATGACAACGAAAACCAAAGGGGTGTGTGGGCTTCGCCCCCAGCCAAGGGTTTCACCCCTGTAACCCGTTTTAATCCAGCTGACTACAGCTATTTAATTGCTCATCCTAAGCAGATGCTGGGGTGAGCAACGGGCGGAAGCCGTGCTTCAACGACACCTGACCAATCAAATCCATCTTTTCGAGGGTAATTTGATTACGTCCCCAAGAGAAGTTGGTGTGCAGCTTTTCAAACTCCAGCAGCATCGCTTCTGCGAAACAGGCGAACAACTGACGGGCAGGCACATCCATGTTGACGATCTTCATGATGTGCCAGTCGATGTCCAGGGAATGCTCGACAATGCCACCATTCAAGACGTGAACGCCGGGATGTTTGATCAGGGTGGATAGGTTTTTGGGATAGCCACCATCAATCATGAGGCAAGGCTGCTTTAACGTGGTGGGGTCAAGCTCAACACCCTTGGGCATACTGGCAACCCAGACGACAATATCGGCCTGAGGTAGTGCTTCAGTCAGGTTCATGATTTTGCCCCGGCCCAGTTCGTCTTGCAGGGCTTGCAGACGCTCCTGGTTGCGGGCGATCAGCAGCAGTTCCGCGGCATCAGTGCGGGCATCCAGCCAGCGACACACGGCGCTGCCGATGTCTCCAGTGGCTCCGCACACGGCAACGGTGGCCTTGGACAAATCGATTCCCAGATCTTTAGAAACCTGCTCAACTTGTCGGCAAATGATGTAGGCCGTGTGGGTGTTTCCGGTGGTGAAGCGTTCAAACTCCAGCTTGACATTGCGAACTTGCTGGATTTGCTCCAGGTTAAAGTTCTCAAAAATAATGGACGAGAACCCACCTAACGCCGTGATATCAATGCCGTGCTTTTGGGCGTGAGCCATTGCGTTAACGATCTTACGAGTAGCGGCTTTAATCCGCCGAGTCGCCAGCATTTCTGGCAGGAAGCACGACTCAACGTATTTGCCCTCGATCTGCTGGCCTGTGACGCTAGTTACCTTAATCGTATCGACGATTTGGGGCGGGGCACTACACCAGAAATCTAAGCCCTGATCGGCGTATTCGGGATAGCCTAAATCCCTAGCAACGGATTGGGCGTGTTCTAAACTTGTGAGATGACCAATTAGACCAAACATGAACAGTTACTATAAGCCCAACAAATAGGCAAAACAAAGGACTTTAAGAGCGTCTATGAGCGTAAAAAGCTGACGTTAGGGGGCGAATCAATAAAATCAAACAACCCAATAAAGTCAGATTTTCAGTTTCACACACTTCCTTAAAAAAAGGTGAAACACCTTTGAAGATACTACACAAAATTATCAGGTACCGGGTCACTTGATGGTTACATTATTGACAACTTCTCAAGAGTCAACAATCAAGATTGAGTCTTGACGGGACAGTAAGGGCGCGGCGTGAAGCAGGGTTTTGGTGTATGGGTGCTGAGGATTCGTAAAGATCTCTGCCGTTGGCCCCAGTTCTACAATTTGTCCGGCATTCATCACGGCAATGCGATCGCACAAGAACCGTGCCACCCATAAATCATGTGTAATAAACAGGTAGGTCAGGTCAAATTCGCGCTTTAGCTCCAGCATTAGCTCCAGCACTTGTGCTTGCACGCTCGCATCCAGCATACTGACTGGCTCATCGCACACCAGCAGTTTCGGCTGCGTGATGAGAGCACGGGCGATCGCCACTCGCTGCTGTTGCCCCCCAGACAGATCGCCGGGATAACGGTGGTGATAGTCTTCTACAGGCGTTAGACCGACCCGATAGAGCATTTGTTCCACACGTCGCTTGATCTCTGCGGGTTCGGCTAAGTGATGAATTAACAGCGGATCGGCGATGCTCTGGCCTACGGTCATCAAAGGATTTAGACAGGCGTGAGGATCTTGGAAGATCATTTGCATCTGCCGTCGCTGCTGGCGCAGATCTTTAGGCGAAAGCGTTGTCAGCTCCCGGCCCAAAAATTCCACACGACCCGCCGTTGGGTGAATCAGCTGTAGAATCGTGCGCGACAGCGTACTTTTGCCACAGCCCGATTCTCCCACCAACCCTAAAATTTCACCCGAATACAGCTCTAAACTGACGTCATCAACGGCTTTGATCGTGTTGCCCTGTCGTTTGGTCAGCAGTCGAGCCAGGAGGCTTTGTTCGAGGGTGTAGTGTTTTTGGAGATGTTGGATTTTGAGGAGGGGTGTGGGGTGTGGAGTGTGGGGCAGTAGGGAGGATGGGGAAGATAGGGAGGATTTGGCTTCCCCATCTCCCCCATCTCCCCCATCTCCCCCATCTCCCTTCTCCTCCTGACTCCTGACTCCTGACTCCTGACTCCTATCTTCTGCCTTCTTCTGAAGATGCAGTGCCGCATTGAGGAGCGATCGCGTGTACTCGTGTTGGGGATGGGTAAAGACGCTTTGGACGGTATTGAGTTCAACGACTTTGCCGTTGTACATGACGGCGATGCGATCGCAATATTCACCGACCAGAGCCAGGTCGTGGGAGATCAGCAGCAGAGCCATGTTGCGTTCGCGGCAGAGGCGGGTTAGCTCTTGCAGAATTTGGGCGGAGACGGTGACATCCAGGCTCGTCGTCGGCTCGTCAGCCACGATTAAGCGGGGATTTAGCAATAGGGCCAGGGCGATCGCGACCCGCTGGCGCATTCCGCCGCTGAACTCATGGGGATACTGTGACCATCGGACAGCGGGAATTTTGACGGCTTCTAAGGTGGCGATCGCCCGGTCTTTGGCGGCCTGACGGGACAGGGTGGGTTCGTGGGCCAGCAGGGTTTCGATGCAGTGTTCCCCGATTGTCATGAGCGGATCGAGGCGGGTCATTGGGTCTTGAAACACAAGCGCCACAGCTTCTCCACGAAATTTGCGGAGTTCGGCTGGGGTGAAATCAAACACGGATTGTCCGTCAAAGGTGACTCGCCCTTCGACCTGGCTGGAAGGCGGCAGCAGGCGCATAGAGGCCCGACCCAGCGTAGACTTGCCGCAGCCGGATTCTCCAACTAGTCCTAAACGCTCACCGGGTTTGAGGGTTAGCGATACGCCATTTACGGCCCAGTCTAGTGAAGCGTCAGAGGTGGGGGCGATCGCTCCAGGCTCCTCTACTTGACGATGGCGATTGCCCCGTTGCGGGTAGGCAACTCGTAAATTTTCAATGCAAAACAGGGCGTCACTCATTGCCACGTCTGAATCGGAATGGGGTTAAGGAGTACCCGTATTATACGGGGCATCTTGTTCTCGCACAGGCAGACTGACAGTAAAGGTTGCGCCTTGACCGATACCGGAACTGGATGCCCAAACCATACCACCATGTAGCTCGACAATGTGCCGAACGATCGCTAGCCCTAACCCCAATCCCCCATGGGGACGGTTAATCGTGCCATCAGCCTGACGAAAGCGATCGAACACATACGGCAAGAACTCCGGATTAATGCCTTCTCCCGTATCCTGAACGGCGATTTCTAGAGTGTTGTCATGCTGCATAATGTGCACATTGACCTGGCCACCCTGGGGTGTGAATTTAATCGCATTTGACAGCAAATTCCACATCACCTGCTGCAACCGTTCGGGATCGCCTGCAATTTGCCCGACGCCGGAATCCGCATGAGAACCGAGACTGGCATCATGATGGCTGGTAATGTGGATCGATTTGGCGTCGGCTGTCGGTTTGACAGAATCGATCGCTGCTTCCACTAAAGACGGCAGATTGACGGGGCAAACATTGAGGCGAATCTTGCCCCGAATGATGCGAGACACATCGAGAATATCGCCTACCAGCTGAGTTTGCGATCGGGCGTTGCGTTCAATTGTTTCTAGCGCCTGCTGGGTAGTAGCGTCATCAAATTTGCGGGTGCGCAGCAATTGCGACCATCCCAGAATGGAATTTAACGGAGTCCGCAGTTCGTGAGACAGCGTGGCTAAAAACTCATCCTTCATGCGGCTGGCGATTTCGGCCTGAGTGCGGGCCTCCTGTTCGCGGCGGAGCAATTCGTCTTTGAGATGGTTGGCGGCTTCCAGTTCTGCGGTGCGTTCCGCGACCCGTTGCTCCAGTTCAGCATTCAGGGTGCAGAGTTCCAACTCGGCCTGCTTCCGGGCATTGACGTCTCGCGAAATGACAATCCATTGAGTTTTGGCCTCTGATTCTGGATGGTGGACCAATCGACTGGTCATCTCAACCCAGGTATAAGTGCCATCCTTGCGACGAGCGCGATAAGTCAATGTGTAGGTATCGGGTAAGTGCGTCACGACTTGCTGCGTTCGCTGGAATGCGGCGCGATCGCTGGGATGAAACAGATCATAGAGGGAGCGACCGATCAGCTCTTCTGGCTCATAGCCCAATACGGTGCGACAGGCAGGAGACGCATACAGGTACACCCCGTCTGGCGTGTGGCGAGAAATTAAATCGTTGGAGTAATCGGCCATTAAGCGATAGCGTTCCTCACTGTCGCGCAGGGCGTCCTCGGCCTGTTGGCGCGCTAGTTCGCTGCCGATCCATTGCGCCATCAGTTGTAGGAATTTTTTTTCCTGCGGGGTGAACGAAATTGGGCGTGGCGTGGGACTGGTGAAGCTGATCGTGCCATACACGCGTCCGGATACCAGAATCGGCGCGGCAATGTATGCCTCTAATCGGGTGGCCTGATAGCAGGGATGGCCCCTCCACGGTTCCGTATGGCCCGCGTGCTCGAAGCTAATCGGTTCGTCAGACCGCATTGTGAGCTGACAGTAGGTGTGGCTGAGGGGAAAGATGTCTCCTTGGGCGATCGCCACCAGTGGATCATCCGTTTTGGTCAGTTGCTCGCTGAAGTGAATCTCTTCAATCGTGTAGCAGCCAGTATCGGGCGAACCATCTTCCCACCCGCTTACCCGTCCCAAAATGCCGACATCCAGTTGAAATCGCTGGCATCCTAGCGCCAGTAATTCTTGCACCTTGCCCGAAAAATCGAGATGCGGTGCCGCGACGACTTCATACAAAATTCGAATCGATTCGCGGCTCATCTTCAACGCCACTTCGGTTTTCAGCCGTTCTGCAATTTCATTTTGCAGCTGCTGGTTCGCTTCAGAGAGTTCCGCCGTTCGCTGCTGCACCCGTGCTTCCAGGTCATCATAGGCTGCTTTCAGTGCGGCTTCTGCCTGCTTGCGATCGCTAATATCCAAAACAAACGAGACTCCGCGTTCCCGAGAGCCTTCTAGAAAAGCACCACCAATCACAACCGGAATGCGCCGACCGTTTTTGTGGATGTATTCCTTTTCGAATGGAACGAAGGCCCCCCGTTGCCGCAGTTCCATCACTCCGATTTCATCTTGAGGGATGTATTCAGGCGGCGTAATCTCTGGCCAGCGCAACCGTCCAGAGTGCAGGTCATCTCGCGTATATCCCAGCATCTTGAGGAACATGTCGTTGGCATCCAGAATGGGGCCATTGATATCCCACGAAATGATGCCGATCATGCTGGCTTCAACCAATCGTCGAAATTGAAGCTCACTCTCTTGCAGTGCGGTTAAAGCCTTTTGGATATCC
>DATNPS010000225.1:0-15805 GCA_036703095.1 Crinalium sp.
AGATAGGTTAGACCACGACTGGCGATCGCCCAATCTAACTTCGGGTTAAGCTTAATGGCTTGGTTGAAGTCTTGCAGTGCCTCCTCGTAGCGCTTCATCAATAGATAGATTAGACCACGACTGGCGATCGCCCAATCTAACTTCGGGTTAAGCTTAATGGCTTGGTTGAAGTCTTGCAGTGCCTCCTCGTAGCGCTTCATCAATAGATAGGTTTCGCCTCGCCAACTATGAGCCACTGGTTGCCATTGAGCATCAATGGCTGAATGATCCACCAGTGCCTTAAACATTCCAATCGTGGCTTCATAACGATCCTCGTTATAAGCTTTCAAACCTTCAACGAGTTGTTCTCCCCAACGCTGAATCTCTTCTATCGCTGTGTCTTGACCAGCCTGAGCCATTATTTCTGCCCACCGTTCGGCAAACTTGCGCTGATTCTTTAAAGCAGCCAAAAATTCATTGAGAGCAATAGATAAATGCTGTTGAGGCAATTGACAAAGCCGATGATACAGCACATTCAACGTATGGTTTTGCCAAACTGTGTCGCGCTGGCGTTTTTCCTCATCCAGTTGTAGGGCATTTCGCAGTGAGTCATAGTAGTCCGCTAGCTTGCTATGCAAAGCTGACCAACTTTGCGGTGATGTGAGTCGCTTATAGCGCAACATTTGCGTTCTGACCACATCATGATAAGCCCAACCGTCAGTGCGTTCTTGCACAAAAGGCTTTTGCTTCAGCCACTCAAACAAATCATCGGCCCCATCCTCGGTTCGCAACTGAGCAATCACATCCCGGTTGAGACAGCGCGGCAAAGCAGCATCTAACGCGACCTGTCGCCGTTGCGGGTCAGTTTCCCATTTTAAGAACCGCTCGACTGCCGTACCACTCGGATCACCCACTTGAGCCGGATCAGTAGGAGTTCCTTCTGCCAAGGTTGCTATCAGCAGAGGCAAACGACCAGAGAGCCTTAAAATCACCTCAATCACCCGCTCTTGGGTGAAGCCTTTCTTAGCTAGAAACTGACGGGCTTCATCTGCTGTAAACGGTTCGAGGGGCAAACGCACCATCAATCCTTCATAACCAGCCCAATTATTGCGGTTTAATTCTTCTCGCCCTGCGATAACCAACACAATATTGGGCGGCACATCTCCATGCTGGCCTTGCAAGATATCCCGCAGCCAGTCGTCTAAAAATTCTCCTGTACGCTCATACGTATCAAAAAACAAACTAACGTCCGTCTTCTCAGCAATTCTATTAAGATCCTGCAAAAATAATGGCGTCAGGATTTCTACAGGCTCTTGCAGTAAACGCACCTCATCCTTATTCGTCACTTTTTTAGCCAGATAGGTAGCCCATTCACCCGCCTGCGTTGCCACCACGTCTTCATCTACAAAATCTAAGACAACTCCAGCCGCAGGAACCCGTCGCCCTAACTTCACCGCTGACTTGGCGATCGTTCGTCCTAAAAAAGCAGAAAATCCTTGCGGAGCTTCTGGATCTGCTTCTAATTCCTGCCGCTTTTGCCGATAGACCCGATAGCGCTCATTAAATTGAGTGAGCTTATGGCCCTGTTTCTCCAAATCGTCTGCCAGTTGGCTCATGACATTTGGCACATCCCTTTCTGCTTCATCCACATAAGCAGTAATGCCATTCGCCTCTTCAGCAAGCTTACGGAACTGCCCCAGAAGAGTTGTCTTACCCACACCTCCCTGGCCCCAAATGTTGAAAATGAAACGACGACGCTCATCGTCCAGTTCAAATTCCAAATTTTGCCGAAACAGAGAAACCTGATTTTCTCGCCCAGCGAAACCAGATTGTTGTCGCTGTTTTAGAATTTCTTGAAGGCTCTTAGGCTTTTTAGGTGGATTCATGCTTACGCAAAGCAGATAGTCAACAGCTCAATTTTTAAGATTTCCTTTGAGCTTATATTAATCCTGATATTCCTTTAAGCGCCACTACTGGTTGATTGACAAAAACTTTTGTGTAGGTTGGGTTGAGCTTTGCGAAACCCAACATTTTTTGTTTGGTGTTGGGTTTCGTTCCTCAACCCAACCTACAATTTTTTAGGGGCTTCAACTCTCACGAGTTGTAGGAGTAAACAATCTCAAAGAACCCCAATATAGTCTTTAAAGGCTTCAAAGTAACTTTGATTCAGCTCAACACAGCTTTTAAACGAATCAAAGCAACTTTGGTTTGAATCAATGCAGCTTTGATTCAATTCAATACAACATTTGCCCGCGTCAACACAGCTTTTATCCGAACCAAAGTTGCTTTGATTCAGATAAAAACAGCTTTGGCTTAAATCAATACAGCTTTGTAACGAATCAAAGTCGTTTTGGTTCGCGTCAATACAGCTTTGTAACGAACCAAAGTCATAAATGATCAAATTTCTTTACACATGCGCCTCTTCCAAGAAGTTGGGAATGAAAAGGCGATCGCCTTCTGGGAACACGATAGGGGTTTGGCAATGCCAAACCCCCGAAGTCTGTATTTCAGCGATCGCACAGCACGAGATTACCATCACTATCCGGGCGATCGTCCGACACCCAACCCGCAATGGGCGATCGAATATTGACCCAGTTGCGACCTTCCGCTTCTACAATACTGGCTGGGGAGCCAGATGTTCTTACTCTAGAGCCACTTCTAATGGTTCCTACAATTCGGCTCCGGGTAGACGGCTCAGCCCGAATATTCAATCCGTTGCTGCTGTTGGGTCGAACAGTCAGACAATCGACATTGCTGGCTCCTGTAAACATGGCCTGACTGCTATAGGTATTGAGAAATTTTCCATCTTTCCAGCAGCCAAACTCAACCATCCCTGTACCCATACGATAGACAGACGTGGAGACTCGAAACCAGTAGTCGATCTGGTCGCTGGACAACCCGCTTAAGGAACCGCATGTCTGTTCAAAATCTAAAAAACCTCCCAATTCCATGTTGGAAAATCCGGAATCAAAGCTTGCGCCTGCAATTTGCGATCGCGGAAACCACAATCCCCATCCCGGTTCTGCCCGATTATCGACCCCATTCGGATCACCCGCATCTGCCAGCGCTAAGGGAGATAAAACACAGGTTCCTAACATCAAACCGATGACGCCTGTAGAAACCGCCGATACCCATTTTTTGATACCACTGGTATGAGAATGGGGTGCAGGGGTGGAACCCCTGGTTGGGGGCGCAGCCCCCACACCCCCTTTGGTTTTTAATGTCCTAACCAGTGTGACTAAAGCTATAAACCTTCGTTGGCGAATCATGATGCAACTCCTGTTCGATTGCAAAATTTATAGGCTAGAGCCGTTATAAGTACCCCGTACAGCCTTGCCAGGATACGCTTGCTGATTCTGCCGCAGGTTTTCTAACGCTTGTTCACGCGTCCAAATGGGTTCATACCCCACGCGGACATCATCCCAATACAGCTCATAGCCTATCGTAAATCCATAAAAATGACCTTCTATTTTCTTGTCCGGATAGCTCGCTTTATTCTGCTCCAGGTTGGCGATCGCATCTTGCAGCGTCCAGCTAGGTTCATATCCTACGCGGACACCATCCCAATACAGTTCGTATCCAATTTTGAAGCCATCAAAATAGCCTTCAATTTGAGCATGAGGATGACTAATTTTTTGTTGCTCTAAATCAGCGATCGCCTGTTGCAATGACCACCCTTTCTGCAAGCTAATAAATCTGTCATCTAAGCGCAGTTCGTAACATCCGGAAGAGGGGCTAATCAAGCTAGGAACATCTGCTAATTGAAAATTATACAAACTTGCCATTGCACAGCCAGAATAGTTCGGTATTCCAGCAGGCCAAGTAACTTCATTCGATGATGAAGCAACCAGTGAATTAGCTTGTGCGGTAGTTTGAAATGTGAGAACGGGTGTGCTCAAAACAACCGCTAGAGAAATTGGAAGAAATACATTGCGAAGAGAGCGAATTCGAGTAGAAACCAACTGAGTGACTGACATGATGTAACTCCTGATTAAATGTTTGAGAGGACGCGGTATCGAGTGCCCTGATGAACGATGTTTGAAAGTTCTACAGAACCCTCCTTACTGCACTCTTGCGGGCAGCATTTTCGATTTATGCAGATGACGCAAAAAACGGGTCGCACATCGTGCGACCCGTTTTTTGCGTTCGTCAAATTCCCGTTAAAGCAGAATGCTCGTTCCGCCAATCACGCCATAAAATTCGTCGTAGTTAAACTTGCCCTGCTCATCGGTTGTCACCTGTCCTTCCTCCAGACTAAACAATCGCTGAATTCGAAACCGATGATAGTTCGCAATCACCTGACCCAGGCTGATGTGGTGCGTCGGGTGCTGTTGGGCGATCGCCCGATCCAGGTCGGGCAGGTTATACCAGGGGCATTTCATCACAGCATGGTGAGCGCTGTGGTAGCTGAAGTTCAGCAGCAGCAGATTTAGCCAGGGAAACCGACGCGAAAGCGGTGTGCTAAACGTATTGGCCTGTTCGTATAGCGGATCTTTTTTAGGCACCGATATTCCAGCCGGATACGCTTCATAGCTGTGCTGCAAGCAGTCCATCAGCCGCACAATATTAACCATGCTGATATAGCAAATGGCATATAGAACCAGCGCTTTCAGTGACAGATAGCCCAATCCGATAAACATTAAGAGCCGCAACCCAAATACCAGCAAAATTCGCGGACGTTCGTGATTCTCATCGGCCTGTCTAAACGGAGCCGTAATCGCCTGAAACTGCGCCATAAAGAAAGTCGCTGGAAAATATAGCCACTCTAACGCTGCAATGATTTTCTGAACGGGAACCGGGAGCGATCGCAACATAGCAGCCCGATCCACCGCAAAGTAATCCACGCCATCAATATGATGGTCAATGTGATACTGAGTCAGCCGCCGGAACGGAAAGTAGGATGTGCCGTGCATCCACTGCATCACACCCCCAAACACTGTGTTGTCACGCATCCGGCTAAAAATCGTGCCGTGCATAAATTCATGCGCCAGATACGCCGAAAGAATCAGCGTATGCGTCACCAGAACAACGCCCAGAACATTAACCCAGGTATTGTCCTGAATCAGCAGTGCGATCCCGCCGATATAGCCGCCCAGCGTGTAAGTAAGGGCGATCGCATTCCACAACGGCTTGCGTTGATGAAGGTAAGTATTCCAATCGTGCTGAGTGTTGAGCGTAAATGCTGTTGTCATACCATGCTCCTGATTACTTTGCAGCATCAAGACTTAATTTGTCGATCGTGGTTAAGTAGGCTAGCCTAATTAAACCAAACCCAGAAAACCGGGGGAGTGCCCCTCCGGGGCACTCCCCCGGTTTTTCTATCTAATGTTTAATTGTGCCTACCTACTTACAATGAACGATTTAGAGGTTGAGGAGGCGATCGCAAACGTCCAACAATCTCACATCATGTTGGATTTCACGTTGTTCAACCCAACCTGCGAAAACGTATGTTTAGATCATGCCAGGGTCAGCCCTTCCCTGTCTTTCATATTGTTGATAACTTTGAACACATTCTTGCTATAGTCACAGTTTATGTAGGTTGGGTTGAGCCTAGCGAAACCCAACACTGACAGGGGTTTGGAGTTGGGTTTCGTTCCTCAACCCAACCTACGATCTTTCTTGCGATCGCGTTTGATTAATGTTGGGTACGACTTAAGCTCTGATTTGCTTCGGTGTCACTCCTATCAAGCGTTTGAAATGACGGCTTAAGTGACTTTGATTGGCAAACCCAACCTGATACGCCACCTCGGAAACACTCAACTCTTCTCGTAATAAAAGGTGTTTCGCTCGCTCTACCCGTTGCCGAATCACATATTGATGCGGCGAAACCCCCATCGATTGCTTAAACAGTCGCGCAAAGTGATGACGGCTCATTTGGGCGACAGACGACAGTTCCATTAAACTTAAGTCTTGCTCCAGGTGCTCCTCAATATAGTTCGCAATTTGTTTTAATTTAGTTTTAGATAATCCTCCGCTATAGTTTCGAATCGCCACCTGTTGTGCTGAATAGTACTGTAATAGATGGGCGGTTAATGCCGTTGCCATCGTTTCGACATACAGCGTATTGGTGGCCGCATTCAGTTCTAGAATGGTTTTTAGCGCGATCGCAATCTGGCAAATCAGCGGATCAGGTTTGGGAAACTGGGGCAAGATTTCAATGCCGTCTGTATGGCTCGATTCATCTGCAATTTGCTCTACAAATCCTGCTTCCAATGCCAGCGTAATAAAGTCAATTTCACCATCCCACTGCTCGCGATAGCGGATGTGCTCAGGAACGATAAAGACATCCCCATGAACGATCGGCTTATCTTGCGACTCGCCATTAATCCATTTTCTGGCTCCACAGGAACGGGCGATCGTTTCCACACATAGGACGTGATAGCGTTCAAACGAATGCTCCGGCAATTCTCCCGCTGGCTCACGATGATATTCCAGATGAATGCCGTGCCATCCGGCTCCCTGGCTTGATAAAAGCGGCGGGCTGAGCGTCATGCCCGCCAGCACACTGGTTTGACTGCCGTTACTCGTCTGGGATGTGTTGTCCATCGTGAGTTTGTTCTTCATATCCATCAGACCGCAATCTGATTTGAGGCGATGCACATCAAGCACCTCCCCCACCCTTACTGTATCTGACGGACAATTACTGTAATCCTTGGTACATCCATCACGCTTACGCTACACCCCATCTGCATTAAATTGGTATATGGGCGGATGCTGCGATCGCAACGGGGAGCAAGAGCTTCCGGCATCGCATGGTCAAGCGGGAGTTTGGCAACGAGTGCATCGGGCTGGGTGAATCACTCTATGAGGTAAGCATGTCCTGGTTACAGCTCAGTATCAACACGACCCATGAATCGGTAGATTGGGTCAGAACGTTGTTATCCACCACAACGTATGCAGGCGACATGCAGGTTGTCCCTTACAGCCGGGAAGACATTATTGATCACGACGAACCCCAGGCGAATTGGGCCTTTACGGTTCATCTCTATCTTCCCAACACCATCAGCACCAATCATCAGCTCGATGAAATTTATCGTCGGCTTTCAGGATTAGAGCGCGTCAGAGAAATTTCGATTTTGGATGCGATCGACGTTGAAACTAAAGTTGATTACGCCCATACCATCAATTCCTCGATTCATCGCATTGGCCAGCGGTTTGTGATCGTTTCGCCGGATACCACCTATGAAGCTGAAACGTCTGACCAGATCTGCATCAAACTGCCGGAATCTCTGGCGTTTGGCAGTGGTTTACATCCGGCGACTATCTTGAGTCTGCAACTGGTGGAGCAATACACTCGCCCTTCGATGAGTGGACTCGATCTGGGTTCGGGTTCAGGAATTTTGAGTGTCGCGATGGCAAAACTGGGAGCCAATGTTCTAGCGCTGGATAATGATCCCGTTGCGGTGCGATCGACCCAGGATGCCGTGAACCTGAACCAGGTCAACCATCAGGTGACGGTGATGGAGGGTAGCTTAGGCGCAGGTAACGAGTTAGGTCACTGGATGGGAGGAGAAACAACTGATAACGGCACCCTGATTCAACCCGCCGGACGCTTTGATATTGTGGTCGCCAATATTCTGGCTCGCATCCACATTGCCCTCGCTCAAGACTTTCAGCAAGCGCTTCAGCAAAGCAGCGATCGCCCAGCCTTACTGATTACATCAGGCTTCACCACCGACTACAAAGACGAGGTGACGAATGCCTTGACGCAAGCAGGATTCGAACTCATAGCGTGTAAGCAGATGGATGAATGGGTGGCGATCGCCTACCAGTTGAAGCACGCCTAACCTTAGTCCGCAGAGCGAACTAAGGTTAGATAGCCGCGAATTTATTCGCTAGGCTCCAGGTTTGCGTCCGATGATGGTGCGGTGACGCGGATCGCTGGCCTGACTCACAACTAGCTCATACCCGATCTCTTGCAGAGCCGCTTCCACATCAAAGGTATAGTAATCGTCCGTCCAGGGTTCCGTGCTCTTCATCAGCGTAAACAGGACGGGGGGCAGGTTTTGGATGACGAGCGATCGCGGATTATTATCAACGATCGCCAGATAACCACCAGGCCGCAGCAACCGCAACGCCTCCCGAAAGATATCCTGCGCGGCATAGCGCGGCAGTTCATGAAGCAGGAATTGCAGGGTGACGAGATCAAACGAGGCGTCTGGTAATCCAGTGTCTTCAGCCTTAGCGTGGAGCCATTGGGAAATTTCGCGGTTGGTGTCGCGCTGCTTGGCTACCGTGAGCATGTAGGGCGATAAATCCAACCCAACGGTGCGAATGGGCTGGTCTTGCTGAGCCTGGAAGTAGCGATGCAGCGCTACGGTCGAAAGCCCGATGGAACAGCCAATGTCTAAGATATTGCGGACATCGTGAATTCCCTGTTCCGATAACACGGTATGGAAGCTACCGCGCAGCCGAGCCTGTGCTTCTTGCCAGGTGAGCGATTCTTTAGGCCATACTCTCAAAGCCATCGCATGAGTGGCAGATTCGGCTTCAAACGCCGCAGACCAGCATAAATTGCCCTTGTCATAAGCATGAAAGGGTTGCTGATAATAGTCAGGATACGTGATCGCCGGATTGGTCATCTGGTCAATCTGCTGCTGAATGCCAGATGCCTCTAGCTCTTGATATGTTTTACGCCAGGGAATGCCATTTTTCTCGGCTGTTTTGATCAATACCTGTCTCGCCTGATGCTTCATCACAGCATAGAGCGGCTTGGTTTGAATCAAAGCATTGACAACGCGAGAAGGGAGGTCATCGCCAGCCCAGGCTGGCTTACTTTTCTGGCTGATCACGATGCAAGTATTGAAATGGGGAACGTTCTTCATTGTACGAGTTTGCGGAGCGCAAAACGCAGGGATTCAAGTAGAATCAGCACGTCCCACCATGATGAAAATCAATAGGAATGCAAGGTTGCATTGCTATCACTCGCGAGTTTGAATATCTCGACCGATAGTTGTACGAGTGAAGCATTCGTGCCGAGGAACTGAGTGCTATATAAGTGAGAATCATAGCCGTAGTCACTGGTACCAGGACGGGGTGCAGGGGTGGAACCCCTGGCTGGGGGCGAGGCCCCCATACCCCCTTCGGTTTTCGGATTTGGCGACAGCTATACTAATCCTTTGCGCCAGGAGTAAGAGATGACAGATGTGAATAGCGAGTTCATGCAGGAAGCGATCGCCCTTTCCTTCGAAACCATGCGAGATGGGAAGGGTGGCCCTTATGGAGCCGTAGTGGTAAAAGACGGCAAGGTGATTGGACGAGGAACCAATCAGGTAACATCCACCAATGACCCAACCGCACACGCGGAATTGATGGCCATCCAGGACGCCTGCAAAACGGTGGAATCCTGGCAGCTAACGGGATGCGAACTCTATACCAGTTGTGAACCCTGCGCGATGTGCATGGCTGCCGCGTATTGGGCCAAGTTAGACCGCGTCTATTACGGTAACACCAAGGAAATTGCGGCTGAATTTGGCTTTGGCAGTTTGGCTATTTATAAAGAGCTAGCCTTGCCGCTCGACCAGCGATCGATTCCCATGACTCCCCTGATGCAGGAAGAGGCTCTCGGCGCATTTCAGGAATGGGCCGATAAGACAGACAAAGTAGGATATTGATAAACGTGAAACGTGGGTTCCTATGCGCAGCACAGGAACCCACGTTTCACAGTTAAATACTGCGTGGCTGTCTCATTCTGCCTGCAACCAGCGAGAGCACGAGAGCGATCGCCGCCACAATCGCTGTGATCCAAATGCTGGGATTGTCGAGTTGACGAAGGGCGATCGCCACATAGGCCCAGACAAATACCAGCGTGAACGCGATATCAGCCCGTTGAATGGCTACGATCGCACCGATGACGGCTCCAATAATTAGCATGATCATGGTCCAAATTGGGGCACTGAGACCCCAGCCAGTCCAGCCAGAAACATATAGAGCAGAGGCGATATTTACAATCGTGGCAACGGAGATCCAGCCCAGATATACGCTGAACGGGACGTGAACCTGCCACCGTTGCTCGCGTGATACCCGCTGTTCACCAATCCTGAGGGCAAGATAGGCATTGATCAGAGCCGCTAGAATGACCAGGATAGCGACTACAGAAAGCCAAAATTGTTGAACTGTAAATAAGTAAACCCAGGCAATTTGAGCAATACAAGCCACAATTAACGATTGATCAGCCTTCTGAATGCCTGGATTCGTGCGTGGTGTCGCGTGGAGTTGATAAAGGCCATACACAATCAGCCCTAAATAGATCAATCCCCAAATCGCAAAAGCATAATTGGCAGGCGTGATCTGAACCCCACGCAACACCGTATTGGCGATCTCACCAATGTTTGCCCCCTGCGGTGGAATGATATTCGATAGGGTATTGACAATTAATGTCGCCAGAATGGCTACCAACGTTGCAATAGATAGCCCTTTTCCAGAACTCGATGGTTGTGTGGATGCTTTCATAACGATTCAGACCCCAGAGGCATACCTTAATCTTGCCTTGAAGTTGCGAGAACAGCATCCTCCCTTATTCGCATAATCCACTGCGATCGCACCGTTCAACTGTAGAAGATCTAGTTTGACGGGGTGCAGGGGTGGAAACCCCTGGCTGGGGGCGCAGCCCCCACACCCTTTTGGTTTCAATGGCCTAATGGGCATGGCGACAGATTAGTTCCAGACTGCTTCACCAGGGAATGTTACTCTTTAAACAGGTTGTGTGGACTGTAATACTAATGCGATGTTCGATTGTGAGCCGTGCGGGACAGGTTTTAGCCAGTGGGCGTTTGTTGATTCAAAAAGACGAAAATGACGAACTGCGGTTAGACCTGCTGACTGATGGGGGACGGCTGCTTGAGGGTGGGATCATTGATGATAGTGGAGATATGACAGACGCCAGCCGAGTCCTCTTTCGTCAATTTTTTGAGGTTTGGGGGATGAGTGATGTTACGTTGACCATTACCCTGCAATAATCCCGCGATGGCGATCGCCCCCTTCACGCCCCCTGCTGGTTAAACCAATCCAACACCCGATTCCAAGCCCACCAGGGATCACGGTCATCATACTGCTGCTGGCAGGCTTTACTGCTGATGTAGCCTACATGCCCTCCATGAGCGGTTAGCACGAGATCGATCGCTGGATTGGGAGCACAGGCTACCTGTAAGTCAGGTACGATCGTAGGATCAAACATGGGATCATCGACGGCATACAGAATGAACGTTGGCTTTGTGAGTGATGGAAGTTGATACAGCGGACTGCTGGCTTTGTAATACGCTTCTACAGATTCAAAGCCAAGCCGCTCAATCACCATCTCCTGATCGAATGTCCAAATACTATGGACTCGATCGATCGCCGCCGGATCGATATCCTGCGGATGATACTGGTAAAGCTGCCACCCTAATTTCTTCAACTCTCGCGTAATGGCCTGATCCAGATAGCGGCCAAACCGATCTCCACCTAAATAAGTGAGCGATCGCAGGGAATCCAAACTGGGACAGATGGCGGCTCCACCGCCAATGTCTGCCTCGGTTAATCCTAAATCAGGCTGTTGGGCGATCGCCTCAGATGCCTTAACAGCCCATAGCGTCAGTTGCCCTCCCAGCGAATATCCTGTGAACCAAAAGGGCGGAGGACAGCCGAGCGCTTTGGCTTTTGCCGCTATTCGGATGAAATCATCTCCCTCATACAATCCATCCGATGTGAGGGTTGCAGACAGTTCGGCTGTTTTGCCGTGAGCGCGCCAGTCAAACAAAATGACAGCGTAATTCTGGGCGATCGCTTTACGCCGTAAGATCTTCAGAAACCATTGATTTTGTAAGTCGCCTGTAATTCCATATGTGCCAATAATCGTGCCCTTCGCGTTTTCAGGACATGACACTTCGCCAAAAATAGGAACGCCATCGCCCCCCAGAAAGATCTGAGGAAAAGACTCCGGCTCTGGCTCAGGTGTGTACCGCTCCCAAACCTGACTCATCTTAAATGCTGTATAGAGCGTCATCACCAGACCGTTGCGCAGTCCCCAAGGGGGATTAAAAACATCATTCATCATGGGTTTTGATTTGGTGGGATGAGTCTCCCAACCATTGGATGCATCCGTTCACCAACAATTCAGCGGTGATCTATCTCCCATCATAGACAGAATGGACGCTGTTTTCAGGATGCTCCTAACGTGCGCAGCAATTCTCATTTTGAAATCAATTGCGAACGCACCCGACAGACGTGTTCGCAATTGTTGACTGCACAAGCTCGCCGTCAACAATTTACATAATGGGAATTGCTGCAACGTGCGATCGCGATGCACGTCCGCCATAAATCACCCACCCAAGATTGTTATTTGACCGCAAAAAGACAGAAAACGAAACTGATGCAATCTGACGAGATGCGATCGCAATAGTATCAATAGATTCATTTCGATACAAAGCACACCACAAAACTAGATGTCATCTGGATGTGAATTAAAAATAATTTTTGAGCCTTATAAATTACAAAAAAAGATAAATAATTTCTCTAAAACGACTGTAATTATTCATATATTCTTTCAATAAACTTTAATTAAAGCTGTAACGCAACCGTGAAAACCCGTAGAGAGCTGAATTACCGTTGAATAACATTTAATGATCATTTCATGATCGTTCTAATAGTGAAACTTATCAAGACGCCCGGAAAAATGAACGACAGCTAAATCTAAAGCATCAAATACAAGCGCTGTGCTCAGTCAGCGAGTTGTTTTCTACGGATCTCCCTGATTAGTGCCCAGTGAAAATATGATTTACGTATTTCTGCTGTTTACGATCGCCAGTCAAACGAGCAATCCTGGTTTCTGTCGGTATTTGTCCTTAGACCTCGTAGGGATTAGAGCGTCTGTGTTTCGGGCACTCTTTATAAATCCTTTATCAGTCTTACAGAACATGTATTAGAGTTCATGTACCTTGTTGTAGCGTCCAACCATCGATTGTGAATGGGGGTGCAGGGTCTTGCCCCTAGCAGGGTGTTAACCCTCTTTACCTCATTCAAATTTCCAGTAGGATTGCTACAGAATTGCCTCGATCATCAATAGATTGATCGTTCATTTTTGGCACTTCAAAACCAGTGATCAATGATAAACCGACGAGCGCAAGGCAATTTCTTTGTGTGACATGTGTTTGTGCTGGTAAACCATTCCAAGTATCAAAATTTAAGTGTTGTTCCTCATGCATCTTGAAAATCCAGGCTGCGGCAATTTGTGTATCTATCGTCAGTTTGAAATACAGAGCATCAAAACGCCAGATGCGATCGCTATTCAGTTTGGCACCGATCAGTTAACGTATCAGGAACTCAATCAACGTGCAAATTGTTTAGCTCACTATCTTCGCCACCGTGGAGTGGGGCCAGAAACGCGGATTGGCCTGTGTCTGGAGCGATCGCCTGACCTGATTGTTGCGATTCTCGCGGTTCTCAAAGCGGGGGGTGCCTATGTGCCGCTTGACCCGGCCTATCCTCGGGAACGGCTTGCTTTAATGGTCGAGGACTCTCAACTCGCTGTTTTGATCACGCATCACAAATATCTTTCAAGTTTGCCGCCCCACTCAGGCGTCACACTGTGCATGGATACAGATGGGCAGGCGATCGCCCAGGAAAATTCCTCAAATCCCGCACCACTCGCTGATTCGGGTCATCTTGCATACATCATCTACACGTCTGGTTCAACGGGTAGACCCAAAGGCGTGATGATTGAGCATCATGCTCTCACACAGTTTGTGCGATCGGCCAACAAAGAGTACAAGATTTGTGCAGGCGATCGCGTTTTGCAATTTGCGTCTATTAGCTTTGATGCGGCGGTTGAAGAGATTTTTCTGACGCTCACGCAGGGTGCAACGCTGGTCTTGCGTACTCCTGAAATGCTGCGATCGATCCCCGCCTTTGTAGATGCATGTCGAGCTTTTAACGTGACCGTTTTAGACCTGCCTACCGCGTTCTGGCATCGACTCTGTGCCGAGCTATCCTATGTTAAGATTCCGGCTACAGTGCGTCTGGTGATTATTGGGGGTGAACGTGCCATTCCCCGCTGGCTAGCGGCATGGAAGCAGCATGTTCATTCAAATGTGCGGCTGATCAATACCTATGGCCCGACTGAAACGACGGTGGTGGCGACATTCTGTGATCTGGTGAATGCAGATTCAGACACAGCCTGTTCTAATATTTCCCACACTGATATCGTTCCTATTGGCAAACCCTTAAGCCATCTGCGATCGCATGTTTTGGATCTGGAAATGCAACCTGTCGAATTGGGGCGCGTGGGTGAACTCTATATCAGTGGTGACGGGCTGGCGCGCGGATATTTGAATCAACCTCAGCTAACGGACAGTAAGTTTATCATCAGTTGTCTAGACGAACGCCAACCGCTGCGGCTATATAAGACCGGAGATCTGGTGCGATATCGAAGAGATGGTCATCTAGAGTTTGTCGATCGCGTGGATCAGCAAGAAAAAATTCGCGGATTTCGAGTTGAATTATCAGAAATTGAAACCGTTTTAGAACAGCATCCGGGTATTCAGGAATGCGCTGTCGTGGCCAGAGAAGATGCATTAGGGTATAAGCGTCTGGTCGCGTATGTAGTACCGACGGCTTACAGTGGAGATCAGCGGTTGGGCGATCGCCAGCAGCTAGAATTAGAGCAAATCGAACATTGGCGTCATATTCATAATGATGATCAGTTGAATGCAATCGAATCACATTGGAATTCTCACTTCAACATCAGCGGTTGGATCAGTAGCTATACTGGACAGCTTCTATCAGATGCAGAAATGCAGGAATGGGTAAATCACACAGTCGATCGCATTCTTAATTTACGGCCTCAACATGTTTTAGAAATTGGCTGCGGTACGGGACTGTTGCTATTTCGGGTTGCTCCTCGTTGTGTCAGCTACGTGGGAACGGATATTTCTGACGCGTCGCTGCACTATGTTAAACAACAGTTGCCCCATGTGTTGCCGAATTCATCTCACGTTCAACTCAAGCAACGCTCAGCCGATCAATTTGATGGGTTAAATCCTCACTCGTTTGACACGGTGATCATTAATTCGGTGATTCAATATTTTCCCAGCGTCGATTATTTAATCCGCGTTTTTGAACAAGCCGTACAGGTGGTTAAACCGGGGGGATCAATCTTTCTGGGAGATATCCGCAACTATCGACTGCTAGAGGCGTTTGCCCTATCCGCAGAACTGGCGCGATCGCCTGATTCTCTCTCTACAGCGGATCTCCGCCAACGGTTCCACAAGCGATTGCAGCAAGAGGAAGAATTGACGCTTGATCCAGCTTTCTTCGGAGCTTTGCGTCAGCATCTTCCTGAGATCAGTCAGGTGCAAATCTTATTGAAACGAGGGATTCATCACAATGAGCTAACCCAATTTCGCTATGACGTGATCCTTCAAGTTGGAAGTTCTAGCATGTCTCATGCTGAGGGCTATTCTGAGGTGATCAGTTGGCCGCAACAACAGCTTACTCGTTCGAAATTGGCAGATCTGCTGAAAACCACTCATCCTGTTGTTCTAAAAATTAACGATATCCCTAATGCGCGTACCCTAGGTGCTATCAATGCTCTGAAATTGCTCAATACGCCCACTTGCCCAACATCCGTGGAGGAGTTCAAACAGACGTTAGCTGCTGTAGAACAAATCGCGATCGAACCAGAAGATCTCTGGCAGTTGGCGCAGGCGTCGTCCTATACGCTGACGCTCTCCTGGACGGGATCTGATGCGGCGGATGGTCGCTACACGGCAGTGTTTCAGTCGCGATCGCCTTCCTATCATCAGCACACCTGGATTGATGCTGCCATTCTTGATCCCGAACGTCCTGTTCT
>DATNPS010000228.1:0-10938 GCA_036703095.1 Crinalium sp.
GGGGGTATTGCACGACACGCGACACCTCCAAAAGCTCGTTTATCGAATTCCTAAGAAAACGTGTTTTCTTTTTATTTTCCCAAGGGGGGTAGTAGTGCAGCGCACTACTACCCCCCTTGTTGGAGACTCACGTTCAACCAAGATTAATAGACTTTATCGGAAATTGGTTTGTAGCGCGGCTCAGCCGCGCTACAAACCAATTTCCAAGCTCGAAACCCTTATTTCCGATAAAGTCTAATGTGTGGTTCTAACTGAATGCAGTTTTTTGCGTTGTGGTGATGGAGTTGATAGCTCACCAGAGGGTCGCGTGACTCGTAAGATAATCAGACTGAGAATTGCCAGCCAGATAAAGCTGATGATGTACACAACCCACAGCGCTTGACTCACTTCACGCTGCACATCCCAAACATACGTTGCTTTAAAGTCAACGCGCAATCCTCCTACTACCTGCCCTCTTGAATTTTTGATGGGGCCACACGCAGAAATCCAGCTGCCCAACTCATCCGAGTAAATGTCAGTCACCAGGATTGTTTCATTCAAACCATCTAGCAACCAGTCTTGTGAGGGCGCAACGGCATAAGTCTCTCCCAGTTGGGTGGTCGCGGCAGTTGAAGCCGGAAGCATCCTAAACACATCGCCGACCCAGATAATTTGATTTGCCTGGTTGCTGACCACATAGGTGCGAGGAAACGCATTGGGAATGGCAGTATTCACCTTTTCCAGCGCAACCTCATGCCGTTGATATAGCAGGTTTGCATCTCCTCCACTACGATTTTGCGACTCAACTAGTTCCTCAAATTCATCACCATCAATGGTGAGCGTTGTGACGTTCAAGGCCGTATTTAATTCACGCAGTACCCAATCCTTTGCCCAAGCGGTAGCTGCACCCTGGAGCCAGATACTCCCCGCTATGACAAACGCCATGTTGGCTAATAGGGTTGTGAGCACTACAATCCATTTGGCGCGCTGTCTGGCCTTGAGGCTAGCCGCTTCAGCGCTGCGGCTGGCGCTTATGTATTCACTTTGTGAGGTGGTCGGCTGAGGTTCTTTCCCCGTGCTGTGCATCAACCAATCCTCAGCCTCCCACAAGTCGCTTCCCCGCAGCAGATAGCTCGCATTGCGTGCTTTACTCTGCCATTCGATCGCCCGTACTAACAGGCGAGTATGGGTGCGGACATGATTGAGATCGGTATCCAGTGCCGTTAGCAAGTCTTGAAAGGCCCGATCAAAATCATCGGTTTCTCGAAAGAAGATCCAGTTGTGGCTGGCGATCGCCGGGTGCAGCAGCGTTGAATCAAACCCTTCTCGCCAGACGATCGGCAAAAATCGCTTATGGCAGCTTACGGCATACTCAATTTCATCGCGACACACCGAGGACGCGACCGAATCAGGGCTAACCACAAAGACAAACGTATCGGCGGACTCAATGCCCTGCTGAATGGCCTTCCACCACTCTTCTCCCTTGTGAATATCATCCCAATCAATCCAGGGGTCGCGCTGAGCCTGCTTAAACGCGGTGTGCAGGATTTCAACAAACGTTTTGTCTCGACGGGAATAGGAGATAAAGACATCATTGCCCACACTTTTAGGCAAGGACGATAGTGAATCAGGCTGCTGATCGGATGGAGACGGGTTTGCATTAACCATACGAGTGCCCCTGGTGCGAGATGGTGGTAAGGCCGCAGTGTATTCCAAACATACCTTCAACCAGATTGCCGTGCGACGCTAACAACTTCAAGCTCCAGATGGGTGTTTCCTAACACTCCCTTGTTTTTGGGTGTCCTGGCGACAGCTATAAAACCAAACCCAAAATTTCTGAAGCGTGGCGTGGCGACGACGCACTGCTCTTCAGAAATTTTGGGTTCAGGCGCTTCAGTCTGCGGAGGTGGACTTATCCTAAAAGCTGGCTCAATAGCCCAATTACAGCTCCTCCCAGTACCAACCAGGCCGAATTCACTTTAAAGCGAAAGACCAGAATGGCACTGGCGATCGCCAGTCCAACCGTTAGCCAATCCACAACAGCCGCTACTCCCAGCTTCCAGGTCACGACGGCCATTAATCCGAGTGACGCCGCATTCACCCCATCCAAGAAGCCACTGGCCCAGACCGATCGCCGTAATTTTGGTACCCAGGGATTAACTAACGCCACCAGCACAAACGCCGGAAGAAAAATGCCCACTGTAGCGGCGATCGCTCCTGCATGTCCGGCCAACAGATATCCAACGAAGGTAGCGGTCGTAAATACAGGGCCGGGAGTGACTTGACCAACCGCCACGGCATCCAATAGCTCTTTAGAGGTGAGCCAGTGCGATCGCTCTACCAAATCTCGCTGCAAAAAGGCCAGCAGGACGTAGCCACTGCCATAGAGAACAGAGCCAATTTTGAGAAAAATCAGAAAAATATTCAGCCAGTTTGGTGCAATGCCTGCTGATGCTGCACCGCCTGTCTGTGTGACGGCAACAGACAGCGGCATCAGTAAAGGAGCCATTTTGCCGCTGCCGCGCTGCTGCCAGTTCTTGACCAACATGACGCCCAATCCTGCCAGCAACAGCAGCAGAATTTCGTCCCATCCCAGGAACGATAGGAGGATAACGGTCAGTCCAGCAGCGATCGTTGGGATATCTTTTGCGGCTGATTTGCCGAGCTTCCAGACAGCTTGTACCACAATCGCGACGATCACAGGCTTTACGCCATACAGCAGCCATTCCAATTCGGGTAGCTGTTGATAGCGCACATACAGCGTGGCTATTCCCCAGACAATCAGCAGGGCCGGAAGAATGAAGCACGACCCGGCAATTAGCAATCCTCGCCAGCCTGCTTGCTCATAGCCAATGTGAATGGCTAATTCCGTTGAGTTTGGGCCGGGAATCAGACTCGTGATGCCCAATAAATCCAGCAGTTTTTCACGGCTCATCCACTGGCGACGCTTCACTACCTCATCATCCATCATGGCAATGTGAGCGGCTGGCCCTCCAAAGGCGATCGCCCCCAGTTTCAAAAACACAACAGCCAGTTCTGTTAAACGCTGCCGCTGTTGTGTGGCATCAAGAGCATCGTAGGGAATGAATTCGACGGGTGTTTTTGAGTGTTCCGTAGACATGGTGAGTGGCGATCGCACGACCCTATTTCAGTGAATCACTCCATCGTTGCAAAGACCATTCACGCCGCCAAGTTCCTGGAACACAAATAGTTACCTCCTTTAACGTAAATCCGATAGCTCGATGGTGCGGGCGCGACGCGCCCGCACCATTGGGCGTTAAAGGGAGTGGCGCGTCGCGCCACTCCCTTTAACGCTCATATGCATTTATCTATCGCAGAATAGATTGACGCTCCTCTTTTACAGCCGCTAGAGTTTGTTGAATCCTCCATCTTTCTTTCCATGACATGGATCTCCTTGCAGCGTCGCCTTAATCAGCTTCCCTTGCTGCTGGCAGGCCCTATCCTTCGTCGTACTGAACCGGATGCTGTGACGGTGTGGGTTGCTCTGAAGGACGCGTGTCATGTGACGTTGAGCATTTATTTAACCGAAGATGGGACTGATTTAGCAGATCGGCCCCTCCTGTGTGGAACCCAGCCAACCGTTGCCGTCGGGCAGCATCTTCATGTAGTCGCAGTGACGGCACGGTTGAATGGGGGCGATTGCCTCCAACCCGGCACCCTCTACGCTTACGACCTGACGTTTAGAGCAGCATCTAACCGGACTGAATACACGCTTCAGCAAGCCCTTCAAGCTGAGGGTGAGCCTCCGGTTAACATCAGCTATTTTGCGCATCAGCGGCCCACCTTTGCATTACCGCCCGATGATTTGAATCAGCTTCGCATCGTGCATGGCTCTTGCCGCAAGCCGCATGGTTCGGGACGTGACGCCTTAGCCATTCTGGATGATCTGATTGCCCGTTCTTCCGACCTGCCGAATGATAGACCGCATCAGCTATTTTTTACAGGCGATCAAATTTATGGGGATGATGTGGCCAATCCGCTGCTGTGGATGTTGACCGATGCCGGAGATACTCTGTTGGGATGGGAGGAATCGCTGCCGCTACAACCAACGCCAACCGACAGTCGATCGCACATCACCTCCAGGCAGCTTAAACCGGGCGATCGCCATGACATCGCGGAACATCAGGCAGGGCTAACGGCTGGATTGCGACACCAAGACCAGCGCGTCAACAGCCATCTGCTCAGCTTTAGTGAATATTGCGCCAGCTATCTGTTTGCCTGGTCACCCGTCCTCTGGCCAGAGGTGTTTCCGACTGAACGAGATGTGTACGGCGACACTCAGCCTGACAAGCGCTGGAGGGAGGATCTGGAACTCTTACAAGGGTTTCAGCAAACGTTGGAGAAAGTCAGGCGATCGCTGGCCAATGTGCCAACCTACATGATTTTTGATGATCATGATATCAGCGACGACTGGTATCTCAATCAATCCTGGTGTTTGCGGGTTCTGGGTAAACCCCTGGGCCGACGCACCGTGCAAAATGGACTCCTGGCCTATGCTCTGTTTCAGGGATGGGGCAACACGCCTGACCAGTTCCGGGCAGGGAAACCGGGTGAGCATCTGCTAAAAGCGGCTCAAACCTGGTGCGAGTCAGCAGGAATGGCGGCTGATTGTGAAGAGGCGATCGCCCGCTATCTGGGACTGCCCCCGGTCGATACAGTCACAGGACTTCCTCGCCTGAGAACTGACCAGAACACCCTAATTCTGGATCACGATTCTCACTCCCTGGAATGGCACTACACCGTGCGGAGCCAGCACCATGAGGTGATTGTGCTGGATACACGCACGTGGCGAGGATACCCTATTGATCAAGCGGCCAAGGCTCCGCCGATGCTGCTCAGCCCTATAGCCTTCGATCAACAGCTTCGTTGGCCTTTTCAGGACGCGGATCAATCCAGTCAAACCGCTTTATCTCAACCGAAAGCCACCTTTATCGTCGCGCCCACCAATCTGTTTCACATGAAGCTTTTGACGTGGATTCAGCGATGGAGCCTGAAACAAAACAAAGTGTTTGCTAACGACGTGGGAGACGCCTGGAATATCAATCGAGACGCGCTGGCTGAACTATTGGCCACCCTGTTTGAACGACGCGATCAGATTGTTGTGTTATCGGGCGATATTCATCACGGGTTTGCGGTTCACTTGGAATACTGGCACCTCCACGACTCCTCGTCCTCAAGAGCAGATGGTCAAACGGCGCTCAAACCGCCTCATACATTAGTGCAACTGACGTCGAGCGCGATCAAAAATACAGAATTTAAAACTCGCCTGATTCATACAAAACTTAAATCGCTGTTTCCAGAACCTCGTCAGACGCAAGCTGGGCCAGACTGGCACTATCAGGTGCAGTGGATTAAGCGTCAACCCGCTCACACCGTTTTTGAACAGCGTCCTGTTCGATGGCCACAATCTCCCCAATCCAATTCAGCCAAATCGAATTCAGCCAGTTGGTTGACGCGCTTCAAACGGGCGATCGCATGGCTCTGGCGCAATCGGTGGTTTCAGGACGGTCGCGAAACCGTGGGTCAAAATAACATCGGCATTGTTCAATTGCAGTGGTCTACCGATCCGGCCAAGCGATCGGTCTGGCAAGATCTGTACTGGTATCCGCTTTGGAACCCGGCTAGTGTTGTTTTCAGTCGTTTCCGTGCCTCTTTTTGTGCCTCTTTTCGTGCATCATGGATACCCGTCCGTCGATGGCGTAAAAATCGATGATGTTCTATAGCGATTTTCAATCGCTTAAAACCCGTTTGTTTGAGAGCCGTGCTCCGCGCGGCTCTCAAACAAACAACTGTAGTTTATCCAAGTGAGAACCGATAGCATCGCAACTGAAATTTGAACGGGGTGCAGGGGTAGAACTCCTGGGTGGGAGCGCAGCCCCCACCCTTTGCTTAACCGATAGCCCGATTTTGCGTGCTCGCATTTGTTTACAAGCTATTGATGAACGCGATAGATCTTTAGTTGATGGTAATGGAGGCACGCCGGGTCTCCATTACCATCAACTAAAGAAGTAAAAGATTATTGTAAAGACAAAGCATGAGTAAACGGTTTAGCTGGTTAGGCGTTTTGATGATTGCAACCATTAGCGGCCTGGTCGTTAAGATTGTTGGCGATCCAATTACAGCAGTAACCACACCAAAACTTGAAAATGTTTTGGAAGATATGGAAGATTTTGTAGATGATGTATTTGACGATTTGGGAGATACCCTTGAAGACATGCATCTCTGGAAAAAATAACGTTAAAAAAAGGGCGTCGCACTGCGATCGCCCATAGAAAAACTATTAACTGAACGAGTATACTTGACCCAGACAAGTATGATTTAAAACGTTGTGGTTTCTACTTAACCTTTTGTTTTGTTTTGAATGTTTGGAAGGTTAACCCATTTGGAGAACGGTTCTCCATCATAGGGTTGTACGCCCGTTTCAGGATAATTATCATCAGCAGGCTTGAAGATCCGTCCTGCTGCTTCTGAGACGTACTGGATGGCATCACGAACAATATTTAGAATATTCATAAGACAACCTCAAAAGTAATAGATTGTGACCTACGTTTACCGCTCGGGGCATGATGCTCATCGGCGTAACGCACCTTACTTTCCTTACGCTCTAACATCCTTTAATTTGCTCATATTGAGATAATAGTGAATTGTCTTTAGGTATTAGTCAGTTTGCCACCATTCTTTACATGACATTCTTAAGTATTACGAATTAAATAAAACCCAATTTTTGGGAAGGGAGTGCCGCGCACTCTCTTCCCAAAAATTGGGCCTAAACAAATCCACCTCCCTTAACAATAAATCTCTAATCTGTTTTCAATAGATTGTTGCCGCTATATGGCAGTGAAGTTGGCTTTATCTCCTATTTTTGCAGGATAAATTTGGTTAGGATCTCTAAAATAATTTGAATGTTTTGTAGCAATTTACGTTATGAAATTCAACACAACTCAGCTTCATGGCTAATCCCCCTAAGATAGACCGACAGCGAGAACATCAAGCCAACGAACGTACTTTCTTAGCATGGCTGCGCACGTCTATCGCGCTAATCGGATTTGGGTTTGCGATCGCCCGTTTTGGCCTATTTCTTCAGCAGATCCAGCTTTCCTTGACGCAACAAGCGCCACAGGTGCATCCCGTCTTAAATTCTGAAAATTTGGGGGTCAGCCTGGTGGTGTTTGGCATTCTGGCGATCGCGCTGGCGGCATGGCGATACAATCAGGTCTTTTGGCAAATTGAGCGAGGCAACTATAAACCAAACAGACTGGCCGTTTGGATTATGACCGCTGTGGTGATGGCTTTGGGTGTACTCAGCATTCCGCTGGTGCTGTGGCGGCATCCGATAACCCCCTCGACGCCACCGACACCGAAGGTTCGTTCTAGCGGATAGGATTTGCGTTTCTCAAGAGAAATGAGTTGACTTCTTAGTACAAACGAACTATTATTCAGTCATTCAGTTCTAGTGTGAGTGTTCCTTGGCTCCGGCAGGATGGTCTCCACCGCACCTAACGCAGGATTGACCCAATTCACCAATGCGTTACGTGAGGTTTTTTCATCCTGCCAGCCATTCACTGCTGGAGCAGCAAGACTTTAGGATTACGAACCAAGAAACCCGAATTTTTAAGGGGAGCAGAGCGTTGCCCTGCTTCCCTTAAAAATTCGGGTTTTTGTTCATTACTTATTAGGCAGCCCCTTAACCTGTTGCAGCCATCTCAATGTGCTGAATGAAATCAAAACTGGGACATAGTGGCCCACAATGCCCAAGATGTGGGGGAGAGCCGCCATCAGGTCAAGCGGGCGCACGAGATCCCTCACATCATAAATCGCACCCGGTTTGGGTTGAGCGATCGCCTTGGCCAGCAAAACCCCGATCATCGTTCCTTCCCCGACAATCAGCAGGGCCATCCCAACCAGGCCAACGACCATCGCCATTCGCAGGAGCTTCGTAATGTCTGACTTGGAGGGATGTTTTTTGACATTAGACTGTCGCAGCAATGGCGCTAAACGCGCCAACCGAAAGGCTAGATAAATGCCGCCTAGCAACACAATCGTGCCGCAGATCGCCCAAAACATTCCAATCGAAACGCCGGGTGTGGTTGCTTCACTCAAGTCAGTATGACTAATCGTGAACGCTAGGAATCCTCCAGCCGCAAGAGTCAATGCAAGCTGAAGCCCAAAGCTCATCCATCCCATGACTTCCAGGCGGTTGGCCACCTTTCGCAGGTTTGGTTCGATCGTTCTAATAGCTGATTGAGTCTGCATGGTTCTTCAAGAAGGGGGATAGATACCGCTGAATCAACATAGTTTCCATAAAGGATACCGTAGATACAAAATCACTGAATGAATTGATAAGGATCACAAATTAAATAAAATCCAACTTGGGGAGGAAAAACGTGCAGCAGACATGCTTCCCCTCTCCAAATCCCAGCGATTTTCAATTGCTTAAAGTCATAGTTATTTTTGTGAGAGCCGCGCTCCGTAAGCCTCTCACAAAAATAACTATGACTTTTTCAAGCGCGAAGCGCTGTAGGTTTTAATCAATCCACAATTCTAAAGAAACGTGAATTCGTCGAATGCACAAAAGCGTACCCCGCATCTCGCGTAGGTACGCCTTTGCGCTATTTCAGCCACATGTCGCGTGGCTGAAATAGCGCTCAGATTTGCTTTAAATAAAACCCAAACGTGAATTCAACAGTTCTATCGCTAGTCGCGTTACCGATAAGCTGCCTTACAGGTTGACAAAATTCTCTCATCGTTGGCTCCGACGGTTTGAATCGAATGAAATCCCGCCAGGCTAACCGGAGCGGCGGCTCCATCGCGTCCGGCTACTGTTGCGCTGCTCTCGACCGCAACGGCATAAGGGTGAGTCGTGCGATCGTAGCTGTCTGTCACCGTTACGGCAAGCTGGTTGGCCTGTAGCTCACCCTGGAAACAGTCAAACGACGATTGGGGCATGTAGAATGCACCTACGACATGCTGATTGCGATCGACTTCAAACACGACATATGTCGAACCAAGTTGCTCGGCTTCAGGGGCTTGACCGTACAGGTAGGTACCATTTGAGAGAACTGGAGATTGCTGTGCAAGAGCTGCCGTTGCCACTTCCGTGGGGTGTTGCGAAACGGAGAGTGGCACTTCAACGCCTTGAGCCTTTAGACTGGGGAATCCACCATTCAGTAGAATCAAAGCAATGGTAAACGTTAGCCCGGTTAATGGCTTTTCTAAACGGCTCCAAAGGGAAGACTGGCGAGTAGCAGATTGTTCGGTGGTGGGGTAGAGGCGAAGTTCGTTAGACATAGTTCTCAGGGGCCATCTCGATGTTTAGTAATATCCCCTGTTTCAACACCCCGGCAGGTGATCGTAAGCTAAGCGAACTGGTGATCTTCTAGCCTCGGTCGAGTGATCTAGAGCAGGCACGAATATGACGCAAGTCACATCAAAAATGTGATGAGTGATGATATGGACTGCTCATGATTACCTTAGTATTCAAGTATAGGCATTCAGGGAGCGAAACAGCTTTATGGGGCTTGAACAGGATCGGGAACGCTGCTTAGAGAGTTTGATCTGGGCAACCAAGCGGCTGCATGGCAAAGTTGACTTGACCCAACTATCTAAGATTGCCGAACTCATCATTCAAACCATGACTGGGCCGTGGCGATTTTTCCACACGCCTGAGCACATTTTTGAAGTGGGCGGCAGCGTGGATGACAGCGGCGACGCGATCGAAGTGCTAGCTGCTCTCTTTCACGACCTGGTGTATGTGCAGGTCGATCAGGGGATCAGTGTGAATATCAGCCGCTACATCGCACCCTTCATCAAAGAAGTCTTAACCGACGAAACAAATAAGTTGATGATCCGGGATGAGGCAGAATTGCCTCAAGACCCCATGTTTAAACTGGTAGCCAACATTTTTGGCTTTTCTGCCGGACAGGCCCTGTCGCCCATGGCCGGACAAAATGAATTTCTGAGCGCCCTGATTGCGGCAAAAGCGTTTCAAGATGTGTTGCCGCCCAACATTTTGGCAGAGATCGTAGCCTGCATCGAAGCAACCATTCCCTTCAGGCCCAGGTTAGAATCGGGCATCTGTGCCAGCGATCGCCTCTATGAGCGCTTGCAGCAGGCCAATCAACGCTTTGGATTTGGATGGAGCGATGCGAAGGTCATTGAGGTGGTGCAGCGAGCCGTTCAGGTGGCTAATCGAGATGTGGAAAACTTTGCGTCTCCCTACTCAGCCCATTTTCTGGACAACACCTGGAACTTGCTGCCGGAAACCAACCATCATCTCGCTACGCCCAACTCGTATACCGTTCAGGGCTATCGTACCTCTCTGCAAAAAATGGAAGGCTTCATGAGTTTTTTGAAGCCCGACGTTGTCTTTCAGCAATTTCGAGGTGTGCCCAGTGCTGAGGTGTATCAAGATTTGATCGAGCGGACTGGCAAAAACCTGGAAGTCGCCAAGCTATATTTGGGAGCCAAGCTTGTATCGATCGCCATTATTGAGGCACTATCGTGCCGAATTGGGTGCGATATTCCCATTTCGACCATGATGGGAGAGTTGCCTTCCACGGCGCATCGGGCGGCACAGTTAGAGCATTTCATCCCGGAAATGCCGCGCCACTATAAGCCGCAAACTCTGCTCGAAGAGGAAGTCTTAGACATCCTGGAAAATGGCCGCAGTTCTGACTCCAACTATGATGTTAAAAATTCTCCGATCGCCACCTTTGTCGTGAAGTCGGTTGGATTTGAGGATGTCAGAGTGTTGGTCATGCGGGCGAAAGAATTCTTTAAGGGCGATATTTCAGCCGAAGATTTTTTGACAAGCTGTACGCCCGAAGTTGTAGAAACCGTGACCAATGGCGTTATTCAACTGTTTGAAAGTCGTAAGGTGGCACTGGCCCAGCCTAACGAAGTGATTGCTTAGGATCAGGAGAGGAGAGGGCGCGGCTC
>DATNPS010000243.1:0-6914 GCA_036703095.1 Crinalium sp.
AAGTTCGCCGCAGGCTAACTTGCCTCACCCCAATTTGCATACTGAGAATTGCTGCGTTAATTTGACAGCAATTTTATGCGAATCGGTGGTGCAAGCTCTCCTACGGCAGGCTTATACCACCAATTGTGGGGTTGACATGCCCATTGGGCATGTCAACCCCACAATTGATTTCAAAATGAGCATTGCCGTGAATTTGATAGCAGTGTTGGCAAGCTCCTGCTGAGCAATGCGCTCTTGGAAGCTTTGGCTCCCATTGCGATCGCAGCACCTGTGTATGGGCCAATCGCTCTGAACCAATCTTGAACCTTTCCGTCTGGCATTGAACGTTGGGGCTTCTGTAAGTCATGACCAAGCTGGAGCTTGATACCTAGAAATCAGTAGTGGTGAAGGCTTGCCGCAGACGAGACTGCTCGCCACCAATAGGGATTTTGCGTGTTTGACAGACATGCAAAATCCCCATTGGATTCAAAATGAGAATTGCTGGGGTGTTGTTAACGGGTTACTTATTTAACAGGGGTGATGAGAATTGCTGTTAAATTAACGCAAGCCTTTAATGATCAGAGATAATTAAGGTTAAATTGTTGAATAAAGTTGAATAAATTAGATCGTTTAGATGACATTTGAATGAGTTTCTATCGTTTTAGGGTAGCCTGATTCGTGCGAGATAAAATTGTTGTCTTGACATTTCTAGTGTTATTCCCGTCTGGAGAAGAACTATGGAAACGTTTGCCTACCTCCATGCTGCTGTAGCCTATGAGGCTCCCGAATCGGGTGAACCCGATTTTGAAGTCGGGAATCCAGTTTGGCTTCAGAGCTTGAGCTGGCATAAAGTATCGGCCCAAACCGCCACCAGCCTGTTGGCGATCGCCTGTAGCTTATCTATTGTTGGGGCGGCTGGAAATGCTTTGGCGTTGCAGCGCAATGATAGTGGTTCAGCGGTTGTGACGCTGCAAAACGACTTGAGTCGGGCAGGGTATTACAACGGGCATGTCACTGGGTTTTACGGTGAGGCGACCGAGGCTGCCATTCTTCGATTCCAGCAGGAACATGGATTAACGCCAGATGGGGTGGCGGGGCCAAAAACGTTGGAAGTGTTGCAGAGCAAAACGGCTCAGACGCGCTCTCAGCATTCCAACAAAGCCACAGCAGACGTGGTTTTGCACCGAGGCGCTCAGGGCCCAGCCGTTGTAGAGCTGCAAAATCAGTTGCGTGGTATTGGCTATTTTGATGGCCCTGTAACGGGCTTCTTTGGCCAACTGACGGAAGCGGCGGTGATGCGCTTCCAGGAGGAAAAGCAGATCCCATCGGATGGCAAAGTCGGTTCTCGCACGCTCACGATGCTGCGTCAGGCATCACCTGCCAAACCGCAAAACTCATCTCAAGCGACGACGCAGGCTCTACTGGTGTCTGACCACGGTACTGCGCCTCCTCCCCTGAGTCCCACGGTGGATGTGTTGAATCGGGGCGATCGCGGTGATGCAGTGGCGGAATTGCAGAATCGTCTCCGCAATCTGGGCTACTTTGATGGCCCCATGACGGGCTTTTATGGACGACTCACCGAAGACGCCGTGAGTAAGTTTCAGCAGTCGAAAGGGCTGGTTGTAGACGGCAAAGCGGGGCCAAAAACGCTGTCAGCACTGACAGAGGTTCCCACGGCTCAGCCGACAGCTGCATTCGCTCAAGGTGGGCCAGCCAGTCCGGTTCCCGAAATTTTGCAGCGGGGCGATCGCGGCACTGAGGTAACGAACCTGCAAAATCGTCTGAAGGAGTTGGGCTATTTTGATGGCCCTGTAACGGGCTTCTTTGGACGGCTCACGGAAGATGCGGTGTTCCGCTTCCAGCGTGAAAAAGGGCTGTTAGTTGATGGTAAAGTTGGGCCTAAAACCGTTGCCGTGTTAGAAAAGGCGGTGCCTCCGGCCAGCGGCACATCGGCTCAAACGGGGTCTACTTCGTCCTCGACCACTACCGTGTTGGGACGGGGCGATCGCGGCTTGCAGGTGGCCGATCTGCAAAATCGACTGCGGAGTGCGGGGTATTTTGAAGGCCCCATGACCGGGTTTTATGGTCAGCTCACAGAAGATGCGGTCAGCAAGTTTCAGCAAGATAAAGGCTTAACCGTAGACGGCAAGGTTGGGCCAAAAACGCTGGCGGCTATCCAGCAGCTACCGCGATCGCAAAGCCAGCCCAGTAGCCAGTCCAGTAGTTCGATGAATGCGGTTGAAACCTCTGCGACTCGTTCGACAGACAGTGCGCCAGCCGCCAGCCCCAAACCTCAAGCTTCAGCCTCTGGTTCTTCGTCTGGCGCTTCGGCACTAAGATCATCTCCTGCGGCTCAACCATCGTCTCCCCAACCATCTGCGTCTAGGCCCGCTCCCCAGGCCGTTGGCTTCAATGCCCCTACACAGCCGGAGGCTAGCTCGACAGAACCGACGCAAGCCGTCGCCTCACCAGAAGCTAGCCCCAGCCCAACTGCCAATCAAGGTTTGAAGCTAGGAGACAGTGGGGTAGAAGTAGCGAAGTTGCAAGCGGCCTTAAAGCAAGCTGGCTATTTGAAAGGGCAGGTGACGGGCTTCTTTGGGAAGCTGACCGAGGACGCGTTGATTAAATTCCAGCAGGCTCAAGGGTTACCCGCCGATGGTGTGGCTGGCCCCCAAACCCAGGAAGCACTGCGTCGGGTAATTGCGTCGGGTGTGACCACCAACGGTCGGGAGAGTGGAGGCTAGGGCGTGCTTTAAAAGTGCTGAGGACTGAGGATTGAGTGCTGAGAAAGGTTAATACTCAGTTCTCAGTCCCTAACCCTTCGGTCATTATTGAGATTTCTGCCAATCAAATGACCCAGGTAGGATGGGCAAAGCCTTGCGTGCCCATCGCCACCCATAGCAAGATGGGCACGCGAAGCTTTGCCCATCCTACGAGAATCGGTAATTTCTTTTCGAGAAAGCCCCTAAGGAACGCAAATTCAATAAAACCCAAAACTTAATTTTTGAAAGCGCGGCTCAGCCGCGCTTTCAAAAATTAAAAATCTGGTTTTAATTAATCCATGATCCTAAGTACTGTAGTGATCATGATTGAGGGATGGCGATCGCCAGGGATGCCTGATGGAGTCGTATGTCTAAATACAGGTACAGCCCTTCGCTAACCCAATGAGAGTTGCTGCTTAATCCGAAAATATTGCAGATCCTTGGGTAGACAAAAGTAGAATAATAGCCAGGAATGTTTCTCAGCGTTGCTTCATGTCCAATAGCTCTCCCCCGTTGATTCAAACGCTGACTCCAGAACGCTGGGCAGGATGGAGTATGGATTTCATTGGGGCAGGCTTTGTGGGCCTCCTCGTGAAAAATGGTCAGCTTGTGCGGCGGCTGGAGCCGGGGCGTCACTTTAGTTTTGCATTGCCATTTTTGGAACAGTGCGAACTGGTTTTGGTAGACAGCAAAGTTCGCAACTTAGAAGTCTTATCTCACGGTGATTTTCTGTCCAGCGATCAGTTCTTGGTCAATGTATCGCTGAGCGTGATGTATCAAGTGATTGATCCGAAGCGGATTGCTCTTGAGCTGTCTGACCCGATCGCCGCTTTAGTCAGTGCCGTAAAAGATCATCTGGGTGTCATTGTGAACCAGATGCGGTTGGATGAGTTAACGCAGCAGGGGCGAGTGCAGATTCGGCAGCATTTGCTCAATCAGCCGGATTCGTTTTATCTGCTGGGCTTCAATTTAGAGGACGTGCGCGTGAGCGATATCAGCTTTCCTCAAAAGCGGGGTGTCGTTCGGCAGGTCGAGGGGCTGAGCGCCCGCCAGGAAGCAGAGCATGAGGCCATGTTAAAAGCGCAGGTCGCTCAGGTTGAACGAACTGCCCATGTCCAGCAAATTAATATTGGTGCTGGGTTGCCTGTCAGTCCTGATCCGGTTTCCCTGGAGGCTAATCCTGATCCGACGCTGGTCTCTCTTGCAGGACAAACCACGGCTCCACGGCTGACTCCCGCCCAAAATCGGGCACCTCTGCCGCCCACGGCTCTGGCCGATGATGGATTGGGACGCTCAACGGCGCGGTTAGTTCACCGAGAGACAGGGGCGATCGCCTTCCTTTCCACCATTCCATTTACGATTGGTCGCGAACCGACAAATCATCTGGTGCCCGATAATCCTCAGTGTTCTCGCAATCATGCCCGAATTGATCGAGTACCTGGAACGTTTGGCACAATGCTGTATCAGCTAATTGATGTTGGCAGCTCGAATGGCACTCTCCTCAACGGGCAGCGGCTTGCGCCCAATCAACCGTTTCCTCTGCATTCGGGTGACGTGGTGAAGATGGGATCGGATGAATGGACATTTGAAGCAAATTAAGGAATTCCGTGAATTCGATAGCGCTATTTTAGCCGCCCGTCGGGCGGCTGAAATAGCGAAACGTGGTGTCCTGGGCATCGCGCGGGACACCACGTTTCGCCTTCGTCAAATTTATGTAAGGAATCATAGCTGTAGTCATGTCCGTTAGGACATCGAAAACCAAGAGGGGTATGAGGGCTTTGCCCCCAGCCAGGGGTTCCACCCCTGCACCCCGTCCTAACCCAAATGAATACAGCTATAACATTCGGGAAAGGGGAAGGGCGATCGCGTAGCTGTTTAAAGGTGACGCATTTCACCTGAGACACCTACAATAGCTTTCCATTACATGGTAAACAGCAACAAGATCATCCCGTTTGCCTCCATCAACCTATTTACCCTTTTGCTCTCTGCTGGTATCGCCGCTTTGGTTCAGCTTCCTACTGCTGCACTGGCGACCTCTCTTCAAGTCGCACAGATGGCTCCCGTCGCATCGCCTCAGTCAGCCCAAGCACCTCCTACGCGAGAGCCAGAATGCCAAACGAATTTTCGAATTGTAGCGGTTGGAGAGGGCAGTCGTTTGAATGTGCGCGATCGCCCCAATTCCAATGCAGGCATTGTCACTACCTTGGCGAATGGTACTGAAGTGTTACAGCGAATCACCAACCGCGATGGCGACTGGGCCGAGATTTACGCACCGGGAGGCAGCATTGGTTGGGTTGCAACCCGCTACCTCACCCCCAGTCCGATTGGCGCACTGGAGTATGACGGCACGATGCAGGTGAGAACGTTGGATGGCGATCGCCTGAATGTCCGTGAATCTCCAAGTCCCAATGCTCGCGTGGTTGAAACGTTGATCAATGGAACTGTTGTTCCAGTTGTTTCACTCCAAGGATATTGGGTTGAGATCAAAACACCGACCAGAGCCAGAGGATTTGTGCTGCGAGATCACCTGGTCTGCGATTAGAAAAAGACCTGTCGCCAACATCCAAATACCCCCGCAGAGACGTGCTGGTAGCACGTCTCGTCCACGGTGACGACGGGTATATGTGACGATGGGCTGTTATTTGGTTGTTATCTGTAGGTTTGCGTGGCATAACAAATATCGGCAAAAATATCTGTTGCCACAATGGCTATGTTGGTGGGTTTGGAATTTGGGGGGAGACGTGCCACTGCACGTCTCTACTGGGGTATTACCTGCATCAGGTGGTCGCTGTGGCGGGATAACAAACTTTGGTGCCGCCTAGGCCGCAATATCCGTTGGGGTTTTTGGCCAGATATTGCTGGTGATATTCTTCAGCGTAGTAGAACTCAGGCGCATCCAAAATTTCGGTGGTAATTTTGCTGTAGCCCTCAGCTTGTAATGCTTTTTGGTATGCATCACGAGCGGCGATCGCCTGCTGTTTTTGGCTATCAGAAAACACGTAAATTCCAGAGCGATATTGGGTGCCTACATCATTGCCCTGACGCATTCCCTGCGTGGGGTCGTGGCTTTCCCAGAAAACCTTCAGCAGAGTTTCGAAGCTGATCACGTTTGGGTCAAACACCACTAGCACCACTTCATTGTGTCCGGTCATGCCTGTGCAGACTTCCCGATAGGTGGGATTGGGAGTAACGCCAGCCGCATAACCGACAGCCGTGGTGTATACCCCGTCTTGCTGCCAAAATTTGCGCTCTGCACCCCAAAAACATCCCAAACCAAAGACGGCTTGCTCTAACCCGGCGGGAAAGGGGGGCTGGAGTGGATTGCCGTTAACAAAATGACGGTCGGGTACGGGCATTTTTTCTGAGCGGCCTGGCAGCGCCTCTTGAGGAGTCGGCAGGGCTAGTTTTTTACCAAATCCAAATAGCACCATTGGCTTACACTCTGCTTTTAAGTCAATTGTTACGTTACTTAAATCATAACGTACTCCTTTGGGTGAGCTAGCGATCGCACTTTCCTGCAACGCGAATCGGATAGTCAATCTGCTAGCGTAGGGATAAGAGACGTTAAGCCCTCCAGTCTTATTGTGGTTTTACCGAAGCGAATCCTTGTTCTCGCCAGTCTATTCTGTGCGTTGTTGCCTCTGGCCTCCTGCGCGAATGGACCGCTGGCTGATGCGTTGACGCGATCGGTTGCGGCTGATCCAAAGCTATCGGATAATCCTCAGCTCTTTGGCGGCAGTGCCAGTCCGTCCCCTACAACGACATCCACTCCGGATGTGCAGGCGTCTGCCGACTTCCCCAATGAGATTCCTCGCTATCCCGGCGCGCAATTGCTAACGACAGATTCCTCTAGCGAAGTCGCTACAAACTCTACAACAGCCTCGAATCAACCTGTTGTTACACGTTGGAGCACGACTGATAGCGCCGATCAGGTCAGACAGTTTTACCTGAGTATTTTTCAATCGAACGGCTGGACGGTTAAACAACCCGCCTCGGATAGTGGAACTAGCCAGGATATTGAAGCTGAAAAGGATGGGTTGCAGGTCACAGTCTCGATCGCCCCATCGACTCCTTCGGCTATACCCTCTCCGAATCCATCTTTGGGCAATGCCTCTCCTATCGCATCTCCCTCGGCAGGAGCGACGGAATTTACGTTGAGCTACGTTAGAACGG
>DATNPS010000468.1:0-9405 GCA_036703095.1 Crinalium sp.
GTCGGGCGCGCCAAACTCACAATCAGTTTCAAGAGATCGCTGCAAGCCTTAGGATCGTGGATTTAATAAAACCCGAAACTTAATTATTGAAAGCGCGGCTCTGCCGCGCTTTCAATAATTAAAAATTTGGTTTTAATTTGTTCGCGATCCTTAGTTAAGTTAAGGCTTCCCTTCTTAAGAAGGGGGCAATGTGGTGAAAGGATGTCTATACAGGTAGATCGATACGGCGATTTGGGTGAAGTCAACTTAATTAATTAACGAAGATTAAACAAAGTCGGCTTTAGCCCCTGCCGTTTTAAAAAAATGTTGATATAACGTTTCGATAACGACCAGAATTACCAGGATTAGGACACAGAGGTATCAGCATGTCAAACACCAAACCAACGATTCTTGTAACGGGCGGCGCGGGCTATATTGGTTCCCATGCTGTGTTGGCATTGCAACAGGCTGGCTATGGTGTTGTGGTGCTCGATAACCTGGTGTATGGCCATCGAGAACTGGTGGAAGAGGTTCTCAAGGCTGAGTTGGTGGTTGGAGATACGGGCGATCGCCCCCTCTTAAACCATCTATTCGCTACCCACGACATCGCGGCTGTCATGCACTTCGCGGCCTATGCGTATGTGGGTGAGTCGGTGTCGGTTCCGGCCAAATATTATCGCAATAATGTGGTGGGCACGCTGACGCTATTAGAAGCGATGCTGGAAGCCAATATTAAGCAGTTTGTATTTTCCTCTACCTGCGCCACTTACGGCGTGCCCAAAACAGTTCCCATTCCTGAAGATCATCCCCAGGCTCCCATCAATCCTTACGGGGCGACGAAACTGATGGTCGAGCGGATGTTGCTTGATTTTGATGGTGCTTATGATTTCCGGTCAGTGTTTTTCCGCTATTTCAATGCGGCGGGGGCTGATCCCGAAGGCCGCCTGGGCGAAGACCACAATCCAGAGACGCATCTGATCCCGCTAGTGCTGCAAACGGCGTTGGGCAAACGAGAGTCTGTTTCCGTCTTTGGAACGGATTATCCAACCCCGGATGGTACCTGCATTCGAGACTACATTCATGTCTCCGATTTAGCCACAGCTCACGTATTAGGTTTGGACTATTTGCTGAACGGTGGCAAAACGGAGGTGTTTAACCTGGGCAATGGCAGTGGATTTTCGGTCAAAGAGGTAATCGAGACGGCCCAGAAGGTTACTGGACGCGAGATCAAAGTGGTAGAAGGCGATCGCCGTCCCGGTGATCCCCCCGCGCTGGTCGGTAGTGCTGAAAAAGCCAGACAGATTTTAGGCTGGAACCCACAATACGCCGATTTAACGAAGATTCTCACCCACGCGTGGGCGTGGCATCAAAAGCGACACGGATAAAATTCTATTGATGAAAAAGGCCCGCTCAGCGGGCCTTTTTCATCCACGCCTCCTCAAGGCGGGCGCGTAGCGTCATAATGAGTAGTGCGGAGTGAGACAAGCGGGTCAGTAGCCCACACTACATCAGGTCATAGGATATGGATAAGCCGTTGGATGAAGCCCTTTCTAAAGAAATTGGCGATCGCATCAAAAGTAAAGCAAAAGCTCCATTTGATAATGCCCACAAAGCGGCGATCGCGACGGAGGGTGCTACCTATGTGCAGGGATTTGTGGTGTTTATGGGGAAACTGCGTCAGCCGATCGAACATGCCTGGATAGAAGTGGGCGATCGCACCATTGATCCCAACCTGAAGTTCCTGAACAAAAAAGCGGAGGAACTACATTACTTTCCGGCTCAGCGATTGAGTGTGCAACAACTGAAAGCGGCGATCGAAGAAGCGAAAGAAGATTATCCTGAAGACAATCCGCTGCCGATTTATGGATCATCGCCCTATGAATATTACGGGGATATCATGCTGGGCGGAAAAGAATATTTGCAGGCTTACGAAGACGCTACCCAAAAAGCAAAAGAATTAAATCGAGGCAATGTCGATCGCAATTAAAATCTGAAAAAATCAATGCAATCTTGCATGTTCTCTCAATTAGATTTTGGTTACAGCAGATACTAATTGGGTAATAACAAACATCTATTTAAACTGGACTGATGGACACGTCAGATGACCATACAATTTTCCAGAATTAGATCTTGGTGATGACCGATACCTATGTAGAGACGTGCTAGTAGCACGTCTCTATGGGTCTGTGGTGGTGTTGCAGATATTGTTTAGGACAATATTTGGGCATTCTTGTATATAGCAGTTTGCAATTGTAGGATGAATGACATTTGTTCGTCCTGCGATCGCTTTCGTAGCGTCCATTACACATTATTCTACTAAGTTGAAAAAACGCTTCTAACCTCACAACTTCCTCAGATTCATTCTTTATAACTTGAAGTGAAATAGGACAAGACCTGAAGATTAAACTTCCTTCAAGGCAACATTATGTTCATTGCCACATCACCTACAGCAGTACCTCTCGAACAAAATTTAGACCATCATTTGGGTTGGGTTCACTCTGTAGAATCTTGCGGAACCGTTGATGGTCCGGGAATTCGGTTTGTGATTTTTGCTCAGGGTTGTCCGTTACGCTGCCTCTACTGTCATAATCCTGACTGCCGCCATGTCACGGATGGCAAAAAGATTTCAGTAGATCAACTGATGGAAGATATCCGCAAATACACCTCTTATATGGAAGCATCTGGAGGGGGTGTAACGGTCAGCGGAGGCGAACCCTTAATGCAACCTCACTTTGTCCGAGAAATATTCAGACGCTGCGCAGCCAAGGGAATTCACACTGCATTAGATACATCTGGATATTGTGAACTGGATGTTGCAAAACCTGTGCTTGAGTTCACTGATTTGGTGTTGTTAGATATCAAATCGTTTAATCCAGAAACCTACAGAAAGGTGACGGACGTTTCGGTTGATCCCACACTTCGCTTTGCTCGCTACTTAGATGAAATTAAGAAGCCAACCTGGATTCGATTTGTGTTGGTGCCTGGTTTAACGGATGCACCACAGAACGTAGAAGGGCTGGCTGATTTCATCGCGACATTAACCAATGTCGAAAAGGTTGAAGTATTGCCCTTTCACAAAATGGGTGAATACAAGTGGGATCAACTCGGCTATGACTATCAACTGAAACAGACTCAACCTCCTACCCCAGAACAAATTCACCGAACGATAGACATCTTCAAACAACGAGGATTGTCGGTGAACTAAGCAGGAGATAAACCAAAGATGTGTAATACACACCTTTGGGGATCAATCGATTGTTGCGAACGAGATTCGGTTGTTGACTCATCACAAACCCAGACATGTAAGGACAAATTGTATGACTGTTACCAGCATTCAAGAACTGGAGACACTAATTCAACGTGTGCAAACAGCACAAGAAGCGTTTGCAACCTACAGCCAGGCACAAGTTGATTTGATCTTCAAAAAAGCTGCACTGGCGGCAAATTCAGCGCGGATTCCACTGGCAAAATTGGCTGTCGCTGAAACCGGAATGGGCGTATTAGAAGATAAGGTGATCAAAAATCACTTTGCATCAGAATACATTTACAGCAAGTACAAAAACGAGCGCACGTGCGGTGTGATTGTTGAAGATAAATCGTTTGGAATCCAAAAAATTGCAGAGCCGATAGGGATTTTGGCAGGCATTGTTCCGACAACGAACCCAACATCTACCGCTATCTTTAAAGCACTGCTGGCGCTCAAAACCCGCAACGCCATCATCTTTTCGCCTCACCCCAGAGCCAAACAATGCACGATCGCCGCTGCCAAAGTGGTGTTAGAAGCCGCGATCGCCGCAGGTGCACCCGCTGACATTATTGGCTGGATTGATGAACCGACGGTGGAACTGTCGCAAGCCTTGATGCAACACTCCGGCATCAAGTTAATCCTGGCGACGGGTGGGCCGGGGATGGTGCGAGCCGCGTATTCATCTGGAAATCCATCGCTGGGTGTGGGCGCGGGCAATACTCCAGCGGTTATTGATGCGACTGCCGATATTCAAACGGCTGTCAGTTCAATCTTGCTGAGTAAGACATTTGACAACGGCATGATCTGCGCTTCGGAACAATCGGTAGTGGTCGTAGATGCCATTTATGAACAGGTAAAAGCTGAATTTGCCGCACGGGGTGCGTATTTCCTTGAACCGGATGAGAAGGAAAAGGTAGGGCAACTCGTCATCAAGGATGGGCGTTTGAATGCAGCGATCGTAGGTCAACCTGTTAAAAACATTGTCAAAATGGCAGGGCTGGATCTAACGGCTGGTGGTGAAAATTCAGTTGATGCAAAATCATATAAAGTGCTGATTGCAGAAGTTGAGAATGTCAACACCGAGGAGCCATTTGCTTACGAGAAACTGTCGCCTATTCTGGCCATGTACCGAGCGTCCGATTTTGATCAGGCGATCGCCACGGGAGAGAAACTTATTAACTTTGGCGGACGGGGCCATACGGCTGTTCTTTATACCGATCCTGCTAATGTGAAGGGAATTGCGCACTTCCAGAGCGTCATGAAAACGGCGCGAGTGCTGATCAACACGCCATCTTCTCAAGGGGCGATTGGGGATCTGTATAACTTTAAGCTAGATCCATCTCTCACGTTGGGATGCGGCAGTTGGGGTGGTAACTCGGTTTCGGAAAACGTGGGTGTGAATCACCTGCTGAACATCAAAACGGTATCCGATCGCCGCGAAAACATGCTGTGGTTCCGGGTGCCGCCCAAAATTTATTTTAAGTATGGCTGTCTTCCGGTCGCATTGCAGGAATTGAAAGGAAAACAGCGCGCCTTTATCATCACAGACAAGCCGCTCTTTCAATTGGGCATGGTGGATCGCGTCACCGACATTCTGGATGAGATCGGCGTGAAGTATGACATCTTCCATGATGTTGAACCTGATCCCACCCTGTCGAATGTCAATAAGGGATTGTCGCTGCTGCGGAGCTATCAACCCGATGTGATTATTGCGATCGGCGGTGGTTCCCCGATGGATGCGGCGAAAGTGATGTGGCTGATGTATGAACAGCCTGATGTGGAATTTGACGGCTTGGCCACCCGATTCATGGACATTCGCAAGCGGGTGTATGACCTGCCTGCCCTGGGACAAAAGGCGATGATGATCTCGATCCCAACCACATCCGGCACGGGTTCAGAAGTTACGCCATTTGCAGTTGTTACCGATGACCGAGTTGGGATCAAGTATCCCCTGGCAGACTATGCGTTAACGCCAAGTATGGCGATCGCTGATCCCGAATTAGTCATGAATATGCCCAAGAGCCTCACTGCTTTTGGTGGACTGGATGCGCTGACTCATGCATTGGAATCGTATGTCTCAGTAGCCGCAACCGAATTTACCAGTGGCTTAGCGCTGGAAGCGATTGGTCTGTTGTTCCAATATTTGCCCCGTGCTTACAAACATGGAGCGAATGATCCAGAGGCCAGAGAAAAGGTGCATTATGCCGCAACGATCGCTGGATTAGCCTTTGCCAATGCGTTTCTGGGCATCTGTCATTCACTGGCACACAAGTTAGGCTCCATGTTCCATGTGCCTCACGGGTTGGCTAACGCTCTGATGATTTCCCATGTGATTCGCTATAACGCGACTGATGCACCCTTTAAGCAAGCGATCTTCCCGCAATACCGCTATCCCAACGCGAAAGAACGGTATGCCCAAATTGCAGATTACTTGAAATTGGGTGGCGAAACCGCTGATGAAAAAATTGAACGATTGGTAGAAGCAGTTGAAACTTTGAAATGGGAACTCGACACGCCTGCCACATTAAAAGATGTGTTGAAAGACGAACAGGAGTTTTACACCAAGCTAGACGAGATGGCAGAGCAGGCATTTGATGATCAATGTACGGGAACCAATCCCCGCTATCCACTGATTCAAGACCTGAAAGACCTGTATTTGATGGCCTATCGGGGCTATCAGATTGATCCAGAGCCGTTTTATCAGTCGCCCGACCTGGTTACGACCTAGCACTCAAGGGTCATCCTCTTCAGGTGATGAACTGGGAACCCTAAATTTATCTCAGCAAATAGAATTCGCGGCTACCCAAACGAAGATTGCCTGAAAGCAACTGAGAACTGGGCACCTCGGCAGCAGGTTTGGGTAGCGGTGAGTTCAACCGCTACCCCCTTTCTTAAAGGATTCTCTTATGAACGCGGACAAAACGGTTTTATCCAATAGCATGGGAAGTGCTGTTGACGCTCAACAGTCAGTGTCTAGTTCAGGACGACGAACTATGCAATCTTTCAACCCAGCAACGACTGATCCGGCTAACGATATTTTAAGAGCCGATCGTCAGCCGCTCGATTTCATCTTTGCCCCCAAATCGGTTGCCGTGATTGGCGCAACGGAGCGATCGGGCAGTGTCGGTCGCACAATTTTGTGGAATTTGATCAGCAGTTCGTTTGGTGGAACGGTGTACCCCGTGAATCCTAAACGGCACAATGTGTTAGGCATCAAAGCCTATCCAACCATTGCCTCTATTCCGGAACCTGTTGATTTAGCGATTATTGTCACGCCTGCATCCACCGTTCCGGCCATCATTGGCGAATGTGCAGATGTGGGGGTAAAAGGGGCGATCGTGCTCTCTGCCGGGTTTAAGGAAACTGGGGCGGCTGGAGCTGAATTGGAACGTCAGGTGTTAGAGCAGGTGCGTCGGGGTAAGATGCGTCTGATTGGGCCAAACTGCCTGGGGTTAATGAATACGGCCTCTGGGCTAAACGCAACCTTCGCCAGCAAGATGGCACGTCCCGGTAATGTGGGGTTCATCAGCCAAAGTGGCGCACTGTGTACGGCCATTTTGGACTGGAGCTTTCAAGAAAATGTGGGATTTAGTTCATTCATCTCCATTGGCTCCATGCTGGACGTCGATTGGGGTGATTTAATTTACTATCTGGGAGATGATCCCAACACGAAAAGCATCGTGCTGTATATGGAATCGATTGGCAATGCGCGATCGTTCATTTCAGCTGCGCGGGAAGTAGCCCTTACCAAACCAATTATTGTGATCAAAGCAGGTCGCACGGAAGAGGCTGCCAAAGCGGCGGCGTCTCATACGGGCGCGTTAACGGGAAGCGATGCGGTGCTGGAAGCAGCATTTCGACGCTGTGGCGTGCTGTCTGTAAACCGGATTTCTGACTTGTTTGACATGGCGGAAGTGTTTGCCAAGCAGCCCCGTCCCAAAGGCCCACGATTGGCGATCGTGACCAATGCCGGGGGACCGGGTGTATTGGCAACGGATGCCCTGATTGCGACGGGTGGCGAACTGGCGGAACTATCGGATGAAACGAAAGCAGCACTCGATAGCTTTTTGCCAAAGCATTGGAGTCGGGGCAATCCGGTCGATATTTTGGGGGATGCCGATCCCGAACGCTATGCCAAAACGCTGGATATTGTGATGAAAGATCCCAACAGCGATGGTGTGATGGTGATTTTGACGCCCCAATCGATGACCGATCCCACTGCGACAGCTGAAAAGATCAAAGACTACGTTAAAAACTCCAGTAAACCGATCTTGGCCAGTTGGATGGGAGCCTATGATGTGGAAGCGGGGGAAGACATTCTAAATCGAGTCGGTACCGCAACATATCGCTATCCTGATGCCGCCGCCCGTGTATTTAGCTTGATGTGGCAGTCGAGCTACAACTTGCAGGGGATTTATGAAACGCCAGCGCTGCCGCCGGATTCCGCAGCAGGAGTGCCCGATCGCGTGTTGGCCCGTCAGATTCTTGATGCTGCTCATCAGGAAGATCGGACGCTGTTGACTGAGTTTGAATCGAAACAACTGCTTGCCGCGTATGGCATTCCCACGGTAGAAACCCGGATTGCTAGCAGTGAAGAGGAAGCTGTGCAACAGGCAGAGGCGATCGCCTATCCAGTGGTGCTCAAACTGCACTCGAAAACCATCACGCACAAGACCGATGTGGGTGGGGTGCAGCTTAATCTCAAAGATGCAGATGCGGTACGGCAAGCCTATCGGGCGATCGCTCAAGCGGTTCCCGCCGCAGACTTTTTGGGTGTGACGGTGCAGCCGATGGTCAACCTGGATGGATATGAACTGATCATTGGCAGCAATCTCGATCCGCAGTTTGGCCCGGTAATTTTGTTTGGATCGGGTGGACAACTGGTGGAAGTGTTTCAGGATCGGGCGATCGCGCTCCCTCCGCTCAACACTACTTTAGCTCGCCGGATGATGGAACAAACCCGCATTTACAAAGCGCTGAAAGGCGTTCGCGGTCGTCCACCTGCCGATCTGCCTGCCTTAGAACACTTGCTGGTGCGGTTTAGCCAGCTGGTTGCCGAACAGCGCTGGATTAAGGAAATCGACATTAACCCACTGTTAGTCAAACCCGTTATGGTCGAGACGGAGAGTGCAGACGGAACCGGAGCGAATTCCTTGATTGCCCTGGATGCCCGAATTGTGGTGCATCCGGCAGATGTAACGGAGGATCAGTTGCCTAAACTGGCGATTCGTCCGTATCCCAGCCAGTATGTGACGCCGTGGGTAATGCGGGATGGCACGCCCGTCACGATTCGCCCCATTCGGCCTGAAGATGAACCGCTGATGATTCAGTTTCACAAAACGCTGTCTGAGCGAAGCGTGTATTTGCGCTATTTCCATCTGGTGAAATTGAGCCAGCGCATTACGCACGATCGCTTAGTTCGGCTGTGTTTCATCGACTTTGATCAAGAGATGGCTCTTGTGGCGGAGCGCTATAATCCATTGGACGATTCGCGCGAAATTTTAGGGGTCGGTCGATTAAGCAAACTGCACGGCACCCGCGATGCGGAATTTGCCATGCTGGTGAGTGATGATCAACAGCGTCAGGGGTTGGGAACGGAGCTACTGCGGCGGCTGATTCAGATTGGTAAGGATGAACAGCTAGATCACATTACGGCTGAGATCTTGGGCGAGAATACGGGAATGCAGCGGGTTTGTGAAAAGCTGGGCTTCCACATTCGTCGAACGGAGACACCGTCTGTTTTACAAGCAGACATTCTGCTGTAATACACTCGATCATGCAAAAGCCCAAGTTTGCGTGCGCAAACTTGGGCTTTTGCATGATCGTTATAGCGATCGCCACGTTGTTAGGACATCGAAAACCAAAGGGGGGTGGGAGCTTCGCTCCCAGCCAAGGGTTCCACCCCTGCACCCCGTTCTAATACCATCGAAAACCAAGGGTGTGTGGGAGCTTCGCTCCCAGCCAGGGGTTCCACCCCTGCACCCCGTCCTAACGCTAATGTATGGAGCTATAGCGATCGCCCTATACTAAGGATCGCGAATTTAATAAAACCCAAAACTTAATTTTGGAAAGTGCGGCAGAGCCGCACTTTCCAAAATTAAAAATTTGGTTTTAATTTATCCATGATCCTAAGGGGCTTTCTCGAAAAGAAATGACCGATTCTCGTAGGATGGGCAAAG
>DATNPS010000272.1:0-13280 GCA_036703095.1 Crinalium sp.
CTGCGCTCCGCGCGGCTCTCAAAAAACAACTGTGGTTTACTCAAGAGAGAATCGCTGTAAATTTAAGGGAATCATCTCTGTCTACCTGTAAGATAGGCAAATTGAGACACATTTGAGTAATTTGCTTCTTACTTTAGAATAATGATTCATCTCAGTCAGGCCGCTATTGAAGAGGTCAATCGACTCAGGGCTAAAAATCCTAAGCCCGATGGCATTCTGCGCCTAGGCGTTAAAGCGGGTGGCTGTGCCGATTTCTATTACACCCTCCAGTTTGATGAGGCTGAGACCTTGGAGAGTAGCGATCGCCACTGGGATTGCTCTGGTATCAAGGTCGTGGTATCGGCTAATGACGCTGGTTACCTGGATGGGCTGACGTTAGACTATTCCGAAGACTTAATGGGCGGTGGGTTCCGCTTCCATAACCCCAATGCTGTTCAGAACTGCGGCTGTGGTAACTCATTCGCGATCGCTCAGCACTAATCGCATATACTCAGCAATTCTCAGTATGAAGCTCGATGGCTGTGTAAGTTCCCCTGCGGCAAACCCGCCATCGGTTCTAAAATGAGAAGTGCGGGTATTTAATGGCGTCTATGTACTTAGCAAAACAAGTTTCTGGGTGACTAAAGTCAGGAAATCGGTACGTTTCAGAAGAACTTCAACATAAATTGACAGTAATTCTATAAAATCGGTATAGTAAGAGACTGTGAAAACTTAGATCAGCAAGAGGCGAATTTCGCAATAGACCATGCCCACAATCCAGCAGCTCATTCGAGACGAACGTCAAAAAACGCGTAAAAAGACTAAATCGCCAGCTCTCAAGAGCTGCCCTCAACGGCGTGGCGTTTGCACGAGGGTTTATACCACCACTCCAAAGAAACCTAATTCAGCTCTTCGTAAGGTCGCGAGGGTTCGTCTTACCTCGGGTTTTGAAGTTACAGCTTATATCCCTGGAATCGGCCATAACTTGCAGGAACACTCTGTCGTTATGATTCGTGGCGGTAGGGTCAAAGACTTGCCAGGTGTCCGCTATCACATCATTCGGGGTACGCTCGATACCGCTGGTGTTAAAGATCGTAAGCAAGGACGATCCAAGTACGGTGCTAAGCGTCCTAAAGCGGCAGCTAAGTAAGTTTTTAAACTCTGCTAGGGTGTGGCTGTTTCACTCTGAGTATCATCCAAAAAGTAAAGTCTGCATCAATTAGGCTGCTAAGCTTAGATGTTGGCTTACTAAAGTTTGGAATTCCCAAGTGAGTAGCGGATTGGACGCTTTCAAGTTGAAAATCTACTCTTCATTGCCTTTCATTCAGATTAAAGGTTAAACAGCAATCCTCAAGACAATACTTTCTAACTTAAAGTTCAAATATGTCTCGTCGCACAGTCATTCAAAAACGTCCAGTTGCACCCGATCCCGTTTACAACAGCCGTCTTGTCAGTATGATGGTGCGTCGGTTAATGCGAAGCGGTAAAAAATCGCTGGCATACAACATTGTTTACGACGCATTCAAAATTATTCAAGAACGCACTGGTGGAGAGCCTTTAGAAACGTTTGAAAAGGCTGTTCGTAATGCTACGCCTCTAGTTGAGGTTAAAGCTCGTCGGGTGGGTGGAGCTACCTATCAGGTTCCGATGGAAGTTCGTTCAGACCGGGGAACTGCGTTGGCATTACGCTGGCTGTCTCAGTTTTCACGGGCTAGAGCAGGCCGCACGATGGCTAGCAAGTTGGCGAATGAGCTTCTGGACGCCGCCAACGAAACTGGAAGCACAATTAGAAAGCGTGAAGAAACTCATCGCATGGCGGAAGCCAACAAGGCATTTGCTCACTATCGCTATTAAGCTCTCTGCAACCTAGTTTTGCAAAAGTATAGAATCTTAATAGAGTCGCGAGTCGTTATCGGCGGCAACGTAAGGAGATAGTCGTGGCACGCACCGTCCCGCTTGAGAGAGTCCGAAATATCGGTATTGCTGCACATATTGATGCAGGCAAGACAACAACTACAGAGCGAATTCTGTTCTACTCCGGTGTCGTTCACAAAATCGGTGAAGTCCACGATGGTAACACGGTTACTGACTGGATGGATCAAGAGCGTGAGCGGGGAATCACCATCACGGCGGCTGCTATCAGCACTACCTGGAAGGATCACCAGATCAATATCATCGATACTCCGGGGCACGTTGACTTCACGATTGAAGTTGAACGTTCCATGCGGGTTTTAGATGGTGTGATTGCAGTATTCGACTCGGTTGGTGGAGTTCAACCCCAATCGGAAACTGTTTGGCGTCAAGCTGATCGATATAAGGTGCCTCGTATTGCGTTCGTCAATAAGATGGACCGAGTAGGCGCAAACTTTTTGCGGGTCTATAGTCAGATTAGCGATCGCCTTAGAGCAAACGCGGTTCCGATTCAACTGCCGATTGGTGGTGAAGATCAGTTCCTTGGAATTGTAGATTTAGTTCGGATGCGAGCGTACATCTACGGCAATGATCTAGGAACTGATATTCAGGAAGCTGATATTCCTGACGATCTTAAAGATCTAGCTCAAGAGTTTCGCTCAAAGTTAATCGAGTCAGTTGCAGAAACAGACGATGCTTTGACAGAAAAATATTTGGAAGGCGAAGAGCTAACCGAAGAAGAAATCAAGTTAGGGCTTCGTAAGGCTACGATTAGCGGTAAGGCGGTTCCTTTGCTCTGTGGCTCGGCCTTTAAGAACAAAGGGGTTCAGCTTCTGCTGGATGCGGTTATCGATTATCTTCCTGCGCCTATTGATATCCCTCCCATTCAGGGAACCTCGAAAGACGGAACAACCGTTGAACGGAAGGCGAGTGACAGCGAGCCGTTTTCTGCGTTGGCGTTTAAGATTATGGCCGATAAGTTTGTAGGCCGTCTAACGTTTGTTCGCGTTTACTCTGGGGTTCTTAAGAAGGGCAGCTATGTGCTGAACTCTACGAAGGGTAAGAAGGAACGCATATCTCGTCTGATTGTGTTGAAGGCGGATGAGCGGATCGATGTGGACGAACTCCGTGCAGGTGACTTGGGAGCTGTTCCAGGTTTAACGGATACTTTGACGGGTGACACACTGTGTGACGATTCAGCCCCTGTCATTTTGGAGTCACTCTTTATTCCTGAACCTGTCATTTCGGTTGCGGTTGAACCCAAGACAAAGCAAGATATGGAAAAGCTTTCCAAAGCGCTGAAAGCTTTGTCTGAAGAAGACCCGACGTTCCGTGTCAGTATTGATTCTGAAACGAATCAGACTGTGATAGCAGGAATGGGTGAACTCCATCTAGAAATTCTTGTCGATCGAATGTTGCGTGAGTTTAAGGTAGAAGCGAATGTAGGTGCGCCTCAAGTTGCTTACCGAGAAACGATTCGCAAGTCGGTTAGACAAGAAGGTAAATTTGTCCGTCAGAGTGGTGGTAAGGGTCAGTATGGTCATGTAGTCATCGAACTGGAACCTGGCGAACCTGGTTCAGGCTTCGAATTCGTGTCTAAAATTGTGGGTGGTATTGTGCCGAAAGAGTACATTCCCCCCGCTGAGCAGGGTATGAAGGAAGCTTGTGAATCTGGTATCTTGGCCGGATATCCTGTGATAGATGTCAAAGTGACCATGGTGGATGGTTCCTATCACGATGTAGACTCCTCTGAAATGGCCTTCAAGATCGCAGGCTCAATGGCAATTAAAGAAGCTGTTATGAAGGCTTCTCCTGTATTGTTAGAGCCTATGATGAAGGTTGAAGTCGAGGTTCCAGAAGGTTTTCTGGGAGACGTGATGGGAGACCTCAACTCTCGCCGTGGACAAATTGAGGGAATGGATTCCTCGGAAGGCATCGCTAAAGTTACTGCTAAAGTACCTCTAGCGGAAATGTTTGGATATGCTACAGATATTCGGTCTAAAACCCAAGGTCGTGGCATATTCTCGATGGAATTCAGTCACTATGATGAGGTGCCTCGCAACGTGGCTGAAACAATCATTGCTAAGAGTAAAGGGAACGCATAATCAGAAAGAGGGACAGATAGATTCATGGCACGCGCAAAATTTGAAAGAACCAAACCCCACGTCAACATTGGCACAATCGGTCACGTTGACCACGGCAAAACTACTCTGACAGCTGCTATCACCATGACGCTGGCTGCTAATGGCCAAGCTCTGGCGAAGAAATATGATGAAATTGATGCTGCTCCTGAAGAGAAGGCGCGTGGTATCACCATCAACACAGCCCACGTTGAATATGAGACGGAAAATCGTCACTATGCTCACGTAGACTGTCCAGGGCACGCTGACTATGTGAAAAACATGATCACTGGGGCGGCTCAGATGGATGGTGCAATCCTGGTTGTGGCTGCAACCGACGGTGCTATGCCTCAAACCAAGGAGCACATTCTGCTGGCCAAGCAGGTAGGTGTGCCTAGCATCGTGGTCTTTCTGAACAAGATCGATCAGGTTGATGACGAAGAATTGCTAGAACTGGTGGAGTTGGAACTGCGTGAACTCCTCAGCGACTATGAGTTTCCTGGAGATGATATTCCTATCATCCGGGGTTCTGGCTTAATGGCGCTGGAAGCAATGGTGAAAAACCCCAAGACTGTTAAAGGCGACAACGAGTGGGTTGATAAGATCTACGAGTTGATGGAAGCCGTTGACAGCTTTATCCCAACTCCTGCGAGAGATGTCGATAAGCCGTTCTTGATGGCTGTTGAAGACGTATTCTCCATTACTGGTCGGGGTACGGTCGCGACGGGTCGGATTGAACGCGGCAGAGTCAAGATTGGTGATGATGTAGAGCTGGTTGGTATTCGCGATACCCAAAAAACTAAGGTTACGGGGATCGAGATGTTTAAGAAGAGCTTAGAAGAAGGGATGGCTGGTGACAACGCCGGACTTCTTCTTCGAGGCATTCAAAAAACTGACATTGAACGGGGCATGGTTATTGCTAAGCCTGGTTCAATCACTCCTCACACTCAATTTGAGGGTGAAGTCTACATCCTTCAGGAAAAAGAAGGAGGCCGTAAAACGCCCTTTTTCCCTGGCTATCGTCCTCAATTCTACGTTCGGACAACCGATGTAACGGGCACGATTACGAACTTTACATCTGATGATGGCAGTGCAGCAGAAATGGTCATGCCTGGTGACCGTATTAAGATGACTGTTGAACTAATCAACCCGATCGCCATTGAGCAAGGGATGCGTTTCGCTATCCGTGAAGGTGGCCGTACCATCGGTGCTGGCGTTGTTTCTAAAATCCTTAAGTAGGATTTAGGAGCTATCTTTAACCATCAGCAGTCAGCTACTGAGTTGACTGCTGATTATTTTGACTCTCTGACTGAACCTAGACAATTTATCTGAGACTTCAATGGCAACTATTCAACAGCAGAAAATCCGCATTCGCCTCAAAGCATTTGATCGCCGTTTGCTAGATACGTCCTGTGAGAAAATTGTGGACACTGCAAATCGCACCAATGCAACCGCAATCGGGCCAATCCCTCTACCCACCAAGCGTCGAATTTATTGTTTGCTGCGATCGCCCCACGTTGATAAAGATTCCAGAGAGCACTTCGAAACTCGGACTCATCGCCGCATTATTGATATCTATCAACCTTCTTCTAAAACGATCGATGCCCTAATGAAGCTCGATCTGCCTGCTGGTGTTGATATTGAAGTCAAACTGTAGAGCTAACGATAGGGCTACTGGGAGAGTTCCGTGTTGTGCAATTCTCCTGACGGCTCATGTTTCAACGTATGGGCGTTTAGGGTAGTTGCGCGTTGTGCGATTACCCTAAACGCCCGATTTTGTGTGTACGACGCGCACGCAAAATCAGGCTATCGAATTCACGTCTTTTTAGAGACTTGAACAATGCGATAGACTATGGTTTAGCGGCTTTTCGTAATAGATTTCGCTATTCTGAAAACTGCTCGCTATAGAGTTAAGTCTTTAATTGTGTTGCGTCCCATCTGGGATTGAAATTGCAATGACCTTTTCCTCTTCTGTTGCTGTTCGAGAGCTGCCTCTTTTCCCATTGCCTGAGGTTGTTCTATTTCCTGGAAGACGTCTTCCTCTTCATATCTTTGAGTTTCGCTACCGGATCATGATGAATACGATCCTACAAAGCGATTGCCGTTTCGGCGTTCTCATGTTTGATCCGGCGGAGAGTAAAGTCGCGAGCGTTGGATGTTGTGCTGAAATTATTCATCATCATCGTCTTCCAGACGATCGCATGAAAATTATGACCCTTGGGCAGCAGCGATTCCGCGTATTGGAATACGTGCGGGAAAAGCCATACTATGTAGGGTTAGTCGAGTGGATTGAGGATCAGCCCCCTGAGCAGAATCTAAAGAGCCTGTCGGTTGAGGTAGACCAGTTGCTGAGGGATGTGGTGCGGTTGTCGTCTAAGTTGACCGGACAGGAAATTGAACTGCCAGATGATATTCCTGATCTGCCTGTTGAACTGTCCTACTGGGTCGCCAGCAATTTGTATGGTGTTGCTCAAGAGCAGCAGTTTCTTTTAGAGCTGCAAGATACAGCAGCAAGGCTAGAGCGTGAAGCAGAAATTTTGACATCTACACGCAATCATCTAGCGGCGCGAACCGTTTTGAAGGATGCATTAGAATAACGTGAATTCGACGAATGTACAAAAACGTGGCCCACACGTCGCGCGGGCCGCGTTTTTGCGCCAATTCAGCCACGCAACGCGCGGCTGAATTGGCACTATTGAATTCTTAAGAAAACGTGTTTTCTCTTCGTTTTCCCAAGGGGGGTAGTAGTGCAGCGCACTACTACCCCCTTATTGGAGACTCACGTGATTAAGGGGTAATTGGAAGAATTGAATAGCTGCCAAAGACTTTGAGTGTTTCGGTGTACTTGCTCAGCTCTGTTAAGGCAGACTGGACTGACATATCGCCCTGGTTTGCTTCAAGGTCGATGAAGAAGAGATACTCTCCTAGCGATCGCTTAGTCGGTCGGGATTCAATGCGGCTAAGGTTGATTGTTCGATCGGCAAAAATCTGAAGGGCTTTAGCCAATGCACCTGGCAAATTAGCGGGAAAGCTAAAGGCCAGAGAGGTATAATCGCCTGCCTGAGCAGGTTCTAAACTCAGCACCCAAAAGCGAGTGCAATTATCCGGGTGATCATTAATTGGATGAGCCAGGATGGGCAGATTGTAGAGTTGAGCCGCGCGTTGAGAGGCGATCGCGGCGGTAGTCTGACTATCTTCTAAATGTTTAAGCGCTTCTGTGGTCGAATTTGTAGGAATTAGCTCGACAGAGGGTAAGAATGATTCTAACCAGCCCTGGCACTGTGCTAACGGTTGCGGATGAGAATAGACGGTTGTAATCGAGTCCAAGCTTTGAGCATGAGATAGCAGGGCGTTGGAAATCGGTAAGACCAATGCTTTTTGAATTTGCAAACCCTCCAATTGCCACAGGCTATCTAGCGTCACCGTTACACTGCCTTCGATTGAGTTTTCTACAGGAACAACCGCCCACTGGGTTTGGCCACTGCTAACCGCTTTTATGGCTCTAGCAATACTGGGGTAGGGCATCAAAACGGCATCTTCGCCTGTTGTTTGTTTCAGCCAATGGGCGCACGTGGAAGCGGCGACTTCGCTATAGGTTCCTACAGGACCCAGGTAAGCAATGGATAGCGACATAACGGAGTAATGCTGAATCGGGTAAGGGGTATGGTCTAGATACTAGACTGGTTAATTTTGATGCTGATACGTTAAATTACACCGCATTGATGGCTTGGATTGAAACGTTTAGTTAAGCTAAATCAGGAAATTGTCCGTAAAAACCGTATACTCTCGGAAACCGAGAGTTGATTTCTTGGAAAAATTGTAAAATTTAATTAAGATGCTCCGGACTTGGAGCAGAAAACGGCCTCCCTATATCCTGCCATGTCAATCCGCTTTACTGCGTCTCAATCTGTTGAGTTAGTCGTCCGCGAGCAACCCGTTCCAATTCAACACTATCTACGTCAGCCGCAGCGTTTGATTATGGCGCTGGTTGATCCGAGTCGAGTTGAACCCTTAAGTGCAGATTGCTTTCGGTTGAAGATGCGTCCGCTGAGTTTCATGATGCTGAGCATTCAGCCTACTGTGGATATGCGAGTGTGGGCCGATGCCGATGGTGCGATTCGCTTAAAGTCAGTGAATTGTGAGATTCGGGGCATTGAATATATCAATCAACGATTTGATTTGGATCTGGTTGGTCAATTGGCTCCGATCACTGTGAATCATGTGACGTATCTGCAAGGTAGAGCCGATTTGGTGGTGCAAGTAGACTTACCTCCTGCCTTTCAACTCACGCCGAAACCGTTTTTGGAAGCAACCGGGAATGGATTATTGCGCAGTGTGTTGTTGACGATTAAACAGCGCTTGATGCATCAACTGTTGTCAGATTATCGTCAGTGGGTATTAACCCAAACAAAAGTTGTGGTCCCTGGGCGATCGCCCCTCCTCTCTCCCAATAATCCAATTGCATAAGGTGTTTTGCAATCCGTAGCCCAATATTGCGCGTGCATCGCATCTGCAATGTGGACATGAATTCGATAGCCCAGTTTTGCGATGCGTTGCGCGCGCAAAACCGGGCTATCGAATTCACATTAATGTGGCTACAGCTATAGCTGTATTCATTCGGGTAGGGCGGGGTGCAGGGGGGAAACCCTTGGCTGGGGCAAAGCCCCCTACCCCTCTTGCTTTTCGATGTCCTAACGGATATGGCTACAGCTATAGCGGTGAACGACAAGGACTGAAGGATTGACGATGTTGAGCTGTGGTGCCGAACTGTTGAATGGCTAAACGGTGTTTAACCGTGCCGTACCCTTTGTGGGATGCCAGACCATAGTTGGGATAACGGCGATCGAGCCGAACGATCAATGCATCTCGCCAGACTTTTGCAACAATACTGGCAGCGGCAATGGCTAGCGATCGCTGATCACCTTTCACAAGGGTCTGCTGTGGAATCGTTAGCTCTGGCACGAGCTGATTACCATCAATCAAACAGAGATCTGGAACTGGATTGAGCCGTAGAATCGCCCGTCGCATCGCTAACAGCGATGCTTGCAAGATATTGAAGCGATCGATTTCCTGAACCGAGGCCATTCCAACCTGGCAGGATAACGCAACGGCTTTGATCTGAGCCGCCAACTGTTCCCTCTGGGCAGCAGAAAGCAGCTTGCTATCGGTCACTCCTGCTGCAACCAAATCAGCAGCAGCACTATCTGGCAATATAACGGCGGCAGCGATCACTGGCCCAAACAAAGCTCCCCTGCCCACCTCATCTACGCCTGCCACTAAACCAGCTGTAGGCATGGATAGTTCTTCTAGAAGGCTAAGCTGCTTTGTCTTAGAGATTGTCGTCAGCCTCATCTGCCGAAGATCCTGATGAGCCAACGGATGAGCGGCGGCGGCGACGGCGGCGAGATAAGCTGCTATCCGTCTCCGTATCAGAGTCAGAGTTGGTGAATTCGCTTTCTGCGGGTTCCACAACTACAGGCGTGACATCAATCGGATCGGGAAATGCAATCGGGGTGCTGATGTCCTCAAAGACAGGTGCGACAGTCTCCAAGGTTGCAGTAGCACCGTTGGGAGAGCGATGGCCCTGTCCAGGCAGTGCAACTGCGATAACAACGGACTTGGGATCTTTCACGGGTTCTGTTGCCAGTATCAATGGGGAAACGCCCATTAGCGCGTAAATATCCTGTTCTTCAGGCGTCATCTCTACGGAGATAACCTGTGGGGGTTCCGCAGGTACTCTGTCACGCTGGCGAGCGCCACGGTTGCGTTCAGGCTTTTCAGAACGGTTCTCTCGTGGCACCAAGGTTGGCATGGGAGCCGAAAAAGTGGGTGCTTCTTCAGTCGGTACGCTGGTATATTCGCTATCGGCTTCTACTCCAGGTCGAGGAACGACACTTTTAGCGATGATAGGTTGCTCACCGGGACGGGGCGGACGGCTGCGGCGACGGCGGCGATTATCCCCTTTGGTGCGCTCTTGATAGCTGGGGTGGTTGAGCAGATCCAGCTCTTGTAAATCAGGGGAGGCGTCCATTTCAAACTCTTCTCCTCCAGGAGCATCCCACGTTTCAGGCGTTGGTTGGGGCAGACGAGTTTGCGGAGCAGCAGGAGTCGAGCGCAGGGCTTCCATCGGTTCTGCCATGCGGTCAGCTTCACCGGGAAGATGCACAAGATGACCCATGCCACCACAGGTGGGACAGGGCCGCCCAAAGAGTTCGTAGATGTTTTGTCCCTGTCGTTTGCGGGTCAGCTCGACTAAACCCAGTTCAGTTAACTGAGCAATTTGAGGTCTTGCTTTGTCAGCTCGTAGGGCTTTGTTAAATTGCTCCAATACCTGTAGCTGATCGCGACGGGAGTCCATATCGATAAAGTCAACGATAATGACTCCGGCAATGTTGCGGAGGCGCAGCTGGCGAGCAATTTCGGTGGCCGCTTCACAGTTGGTCCACAGTACAGTTTCGCGAGCCGTGGCGGAACGGGTAAATGAACCGGAGTTCACGTCAATGACGGTTAGCGCTTCAGTCCGTTCGATAATAATGTAGCCGCCAGAGGGCAGGTCAACTCTGGGTTTGAGTGCTTCACGAATGGCCGCATTAACGCGGAAGTATTCCAGAATAGAGGCGCGATCGCGATGATGGTCGATCAATACACCCTGTGGTGTTTTGCCACCGCTCCAGTTCAGCAGGTGTTGCTTAACCCGCTTCATGCCTGTATGGGAATCCACTACAATACGGTTTACATCCGCACTGTAAACATCTCGCAACACGCGCTGAATGAAGTCGTTGTCTCGGTTCAGCAGGCTAGGAGCGCGGGTAGTCATGGCTTCCTGCTGAATGCCTTCCCACTGCTTTTGCAAGGATTCCAGGTCTTCCATGATGGCTTCTTCGGCCACCCCTTCTGCCTCGGTGCGCACCAGCAGACCCATACCCGCCGGTTTAACCAACACAGCCAAAGCGCGCAGCCGATTGCGCTCGCTTTCATTGCGAATCCGGCGTGATAGATTAACGCCACGCCCGAAAGGCATCAGAACCAGATAGCGACCTGGTAAACTAATATTTCCGGTGAGACGAGGGCCTTTGTTTCCGGTTGGCTCCTTCATCACTTGCACAAGAACTTTCTGCTGAGGAGCCAACAGTTCTGTAATGGAACCTGCCGATCGCTTAAGCCGTAGTGGGCCTAAGTCAGTCACGTGAATAAAGCCGTTTCGCTCTGTATCTCCCAGGTTTACAAAAGCGGCATCAATGCCGGGTAAAACGTTCTCAACCACACCGAGATAGATGTCGCCGACCTGGTGGCTGCCAGTTGCAACAATCAATTCTTGAATTTGGTCTTCTGAGAAGACGGCAGCTATTCTATGCTGCTCGGCAATAATAATTTGCTTGGACATTCAATTTCCTCAAAGGTATTAGCGCAAAGGGCACCAACTCCATCGGTGCCGCCCTGCGAGTCGTCGATAAAGCTAAGCAAATAAAAACGTCTGACATGACGGGGAGGCAAATGAAGCTGCTCCTACATGAACCAGTACTAATGTCCAGCTAGCCTAGAGTAGCTGAACACCGTAACGAACAATCGATTGAACACTCAACAATCAATCTTTGGGAAGATGCCTTGTCCCTAAGAAACAGGCACCTAAACAACCAAGATTCAACGAAAGCTTTGCAGAAGCGATTGATGCCCGACTGTCGCTGCCGATTGACCCGCTGGCAAACCCATGAGCTTACAATCCGCAACAGCTTCTGTTAGACAAGCATTATAGCGCGCCGAAACGAAAGCGCTATCAAAAATGAACGATTCGTGAAAAATCAGACCGTGAATCAGACTTTAGTCGTTCTAGCTGCCTTTTACGTTACAGAATTCGCCAGATGCTGAGCCAGGATGAGCTGACTGCGATGGCTGTGCAACAATTGGAATGAACGCTGGGCCACTTTTTCAAACATCTGTATGACATGTTCGGGCCGCAGCAAGGTGCCGTCGTTACGGTAGCTGCCAATGTAACGCAGGGTGGTTGCTGTCGCCGCAGAAGGCGATCGCCCAATCGCTGAAGGTAGATGGGAGGTGGATGGCTCCACCCATTCCAATTCAAACAGGCGATCGCGCACGTTAATCTCTCGCACCTTGCCCGATTTGCTGATTTGTTCGATCAGAATCGTTTCAGCCGCTTGAATTTCAGCAATCCAATTGGCCCAGTTGGCTTGAGTGGGGACAGGATGAGCCAATGTATCGTCATCCTGAGTTGGGGTCAGGGTAATGAAATACTCGGCCTGTTCCAGCAGATGATTGGCGGCAGGAGCATCGGGAGCGATCGCTTCAACCCGATAAACAGGAATGTCGGGCGGAAACTGAGCCGTTAGCTTTGCCTGAAACTCAGCCAGATCCATCGCTGCGGTGAGTTCAAAATCAACGATTTCCCCTGTACTGGTCGCTCCTAATGAAAGCGCACTGGCAGGCGAAATTCGAGGATTGGGATGAAACCCTCCAGTAAATGCAACTGGTAGTGCTGCTCGTCGGGCCGCCCGTTCAAATAGACGCACCAGATCTAGATGACTGACTAACGCCATTTCACCTTGCTTGCCAAACCAGACGCGCACCCGCTGCACCCGCTCTTGGTTTGGCACAAACTGTCCGGCGAACTGAGGAATGGGCGGTGGCGGAATGACGACATTGTGACCAAAATCTGCGCCACACACCCCGCAGTGCGAGCACCCGTCAAAGGAACAATCGGGAACGGTAGCTGCTTCTAATGCACGCTGCAAGTCTTCTTTAAGCCACGCTTTGTCGATGCCTGTATCCAGATGGTCCCAGGCTAACGGCGCGTCAAGCGATCGCATCTGAGACGAATTGGGGTCAGATGAATCCCGAACGGGTACACCGTCCATAATGTTCCATTCGCCATTTTCAACCTGGCGGTATTTCCAGGTCAAGCCTGCTTCATCAATGGCTTGTGCCCAAGCCCCGAACGCGCGATCCAGGCTTTCCCACCAGGAATCCATGCCAGCACCCAGTTCCCATGCACGGCGAACAACAGAAGCAAGACGGCGATCGCCCCGTCCGACAAAATCTTCCATTGCTGAAATGCGCACATCGGTAAAATTGGCCTTAACGCCGCGAACACTGCGAAATTCCTGACGCAAGAGATTCTGCTTGCGTTTAAACTCAGCGGTTGAAACGGAATGCCATTGGAACGGTGTGTGCGGTTTAGGCGTGAAGTTGGAAATCGTGACATTAAAGCTCAGTCGTTTTCGACCGGGAATGAAGCACTGCTGCTGCAACCAG
>DATNPS010000282.1:0-35521 GCA_036703095.1 Crinalium sp.
CGCCTTAATCCCATGCCAATGTTGAAGTACACCTTGGCATGTTCTGCTTTTGGTAAATCTTCACTGAAGTCTAAAATCTTGCGAAAATGTTCGATCGATTCTGCAAATTTGTTTTGCTGAAATAGCGTGATTCCCAGTGAATTATAGGCTTGAATTAATCGCGCTTTACCTGCCAAAGCGGCTTGGTAATCATCTAATAATTCCTCGTAGCCTTTCGGCTCAGAAGATGGAATTCCTTGAGATTCATAGGAGGGGATAACAATATCGGTGTTGTAGGAATTGGTAATTTCAAGATTATTGTTTTGCTGCTCTAGAGGAGATTGCATAAAACCTACCGAAAAATAAACCTGCGTTGGGATTGATAGAGTTGAGCGATCGCGTCAAAATAGAGAGAGTATAACTACTCAGTCCATAAAATTATCTTGGTAGCGCACGGCACAGCGGTTGTGATGGCTTTAAATCAGCGTTCTTTTGCTCTATCGCCTAATGTAACTCCTGCTCCATCGAAAACGCAGGAGCCGCCCCATTCTAACCTTCCCATTGATTGTGATGTGGCGATCGTTGGGGGCGGTATCGTCGGTCTCACGCTCGCACTGGCCTTAAAAGATTCAGGCTTGAGCATTGCCCTGATTGAGGCTCAGCCGCGTGAAGTGGGGCTGAGCCGCCGTCGAGCGTATGCGGTCACCCTAATGTCGGGTCAAATCTTTGCGGGATTGGGCATCTGGAATGAGGTGCTGCCAAAAATCACGACATTCCGGCAAATTGATTTAGCAGACGCCGACCATCCGGTCGTCGTTCACCTCCGGCCTGAGGATTTGGGTGCTCCTAACTTGGGCTATGTAGCCGAACATAACGTGTTGATGGATGCTTTACATCGTCGTCTAGACGCTGTATCGAATGTGCATTGGATCTGTCCGGCCAGTGTCAACTCTGTTCAATACAATGCTCAGAATGCCACGTTGGCTCTAACTGTGCAGGGAGAGCCGCAAGAACTGCGCACCCGATTGGTGGTGGCCGCAGATGGATCGCGATCGCCCCTGCGCCAGCAGGCCGGAATTCGCACCCACGGCTGGCAATACTGGCAATCCTGCATTACGACCGTCATCCGGCCCGAAAAACCGCACCAAAATATTGCCCGCGAGCATTTCTGGTCAAGCGGCCCGTTTGCCACGTTGCCCTTACCTGATAACCGCGCTCAAATCGTGTTAACGGCACCCCATGCTGAAGCTAAAGCGCTGATGGACATTGATGAATCGGCCTTTCTCGCAGAACTGAACCGTCGCTATGGCGGCAAGTTAGGCAAGTTGGAACTGGAGAGCGATCGCCTGATGTTTCCGGTGCAGTTGATGCATAGCGATCGCTACACGAATCCCCGGTTAGCCTTAGTGGGAGATGCGGCCCACTGCTGTCATCCCGTTGGGGGACAGGGCTTAAATCTGGGCATTCGTGATGCGGCGGCTTTGGCGCAAGTGCTGCAAACTGCCCATCAGCGGGGCGAAGACATCGGTAATCTACGGGTTTTGAAGCGCTATGAACGCTGGCGTAAGCTGGAGAATCTGACCATCCTGGGCTTCACCGATGTTCTCGATCGCTGTTTTTCAAACAACTGGCTACCGCTCGTCTTCATCCGTCGATCGGGACTGCGAGTGATGAAAATCGCGCGTCCTCTAAAGTTCTTGGCGTTGCGCCTGATGACCGGGTTGAGTGGCCGTCAACCCAACTTGGCACGGCACAATACCCCATAACACCGCCGTCTCGGCGGTTAAGAATCATGGATATAGCTGTATTCATTGGGGGCAGGGTGGGGTGCAGGGGTGAAACCCCTGGCTGGGGGCAAAGCCCCCATACCCCCTTTGGTTTTCGATCTTCTAACAGAGATGACTATAGCTATACATTAAAATCAAGGTTTTAATTTTTGAAAGCGCAGCAGAGCCGCGCTTTCAAAAATTAATTTCGGTTTTACGTGAGCATTGCCCGATCGCTGAGATGGCGGTGTTACGAACCTGCCTGAAGTTCGTCTAGCCGAGCCAGTACCTCAACGCTGTGGATAGCGGGCTTAACGCCGAGGAATCGTTCGCGCAAAATGCCATTAGGATCGACCAGGTACGTGTGACGGAGCGACGAGTAGCCCAGCCAGGAACCGTAGGCTTTACTGACGGCCCCGTCTGTATCGGCCAGCAGCGGAAACCGCAACCCTTCTGAATCGCAAAACTCGGCGTGAGAGTCTACATCATCGACGCTGATGCCCAGAATTTGGGTGTTGCGATCGCTATACTTCGGTAAATCTTGCTGAAACCGTCGAGCTTCCAGCGTGCATCCGGGGGTGAAGTCTTTGGGATAGAAGTAAACCACAACCCACTGACCGCGATAGTCCGATAGCGAAATGGCATCGCCGCCCAGATTGGAAGGCAAGGTAAAGTTGGGTGCGGGTTGATTGATTGGCGGTTGCTCTCCCCCCAGGGCATAGGCAGGGGCGATCGCACTCCAGGACATCAGCACAAAACAACAGCAAAGCGCCAGCGCTTTAAGCAGAGTGCGGCGGTTGAGCATAGGAATATTGCAGTATGAGTTCTCTTAAGAGAACTTTACAATAAACTGACGTGAATTCGACGAACGCTAAAAAGGTGCCTCGCGCGTCGCGCGAGGCACCTTTTTGCGCCATTTCAGCCGCGCATCGTGCGGCTGAAATGGCCCAATCGAATTTACGTTAACCTACATCATCTGATTCGCTTCTAAGACGATCTCGCCAAAATCGGGAACCCAGGCAACCCAGCGACCTTCCTCAGCGCATTCACACAGCAACAGCGCTTCGTCAAAGCTGTATGCCGAAGGTAGATCGCGCAGCTTCACCCAGTCCGACCTGAAAAATCGGGGTTCAACGGGGGCCATAGCGCGATCGCTGGTCGTAGATGAGAGTGGCAAGAGCGTAGACCTCTACAGAATCAAATAAATTTCTGTAGTTTAAGCTACAAAATATTCGGATTTTAGGCAAGAGATTATATTAGAACGTTACATCTGTGTGAGAAGACGCTCTTATGCCACTGGAAAAACGGCGGCTACGGTGGTGGTTTGCTCTGGTGTGCTCTCTATGGTTAACGTGCCGTCATGCAGTTCTAGCAAGCGTTTGGCAATGACCAGTCCCAGTCCTGCGCCTTGTTGCTCATACATGTCTCGTTCGAACTGCATATATGCGCCAATTTGCTCAATTTGTTCGGGTGTCATGCCTCGCCCCTGATTGGCGATCGCCACAGTAAAACCACCTTCATCTGCCACGCTCTTGATTTGAACAGGGGTACCCCGGTTGGAAAACTTAAAGGCGTTGTCGGTCAGTTCTTCAATCACCTTCAGGAAGTTGGTTTCCGCCATGGCAACGGTAGCGGTTTGCAAGTCGAGGTATAAATCGGTCTCGCGTTGCGCCTGCTTCGCGATGTGAGTCGCTGTATCTTTAATTAGAAAGTTCAGGTTATTGGTGTGGCTGCTGGTGAAGGATTCCCGCTGTTGGGGATCGTGTAGGGCAGTTTCTAGCTTGACGTACAGCAAATAGTTGCGCACCAGTCTATACAGCCGTTCTGCAAATCCTTGAATGTTATTGGCTGTTTCTAAAACGCTTTCTTGATCCGATGGGTCGAGCCGCAACAGTTCTACCGATGTCAGGATACCCGTCAGGGGAGTCCTAAATTCGTGGGGTAGAAACTGCACGATATGGTTGCGCAGCTCGTCAAGCTGTTTTTGGGTTTTAGATTGGTAGAGCGATCGCTTTTCTAATCGGCTCGCGATGGCATTCAACAGTTCGTCAGGGTCAAAGGGCTTGGTAAGGTAATCATCGGCTCCCAAACTCATACCCTGACGCAGATCATCTTTATTATCTTTGGCGGTGAGAAAAATAAATGGAATCGTCGCGGTTGCTTCGTGCTTTTGTAACGTGGTGAGCACTTCATAGCCGTCTACATCTGGCATCTGAATGTCGCAGAGAATCAGATCGGGCACACGGTCAACGGCTAGATCGATGCCCATCCGGCCATCTTTAGCCCCCAAGGTGTCGAACCCTTCTCCTTCGAGTAGGCTCTGGATGGATTCCTGGAGAATCCAGTCGTCCTCAATGACTAAGATGGTTGTCATACATCACACCGCTGAAGTGTAACCGTAATGGTTGTGCCAACTCCGATCTCGCTTGTAATGGCGATCGCTCCCTGATGCGCATCCACACATCTCTTTACAATTGATAATCCTAACCCTGTTCCGGGCATTCGGCGAGCGTTTGCCCCCCGGTGAAAGGGCGTAAAGAGCCGCTTTTGATCCTCCGGAGAAATGCCAATTCCCTGGTCTTGAATCTGAAAGATCAGCTGTTCTGGCTCGCGAGTCACGGTAAAGCGAACCTCACTAGTATCGGGCGAATATTTAATCGCATTTGAGAGCAGGTTTACCAAAATGTGCTGCAACAGTTTTGAGTCGAGGTTGCAAAAATAATCTGTGGCCTCCGAAAATCCTTTCGTGACGAGCTGGAGATTGTGTTTGGCCCCAATAGTGGCTTTCAAGTCATCCACCAGATTAGAGCAAAACTGAAGCAAATTGATGGGGGCAGGCTCATATTGAAACTGAGAGCGGCTCACCTCTCCCATCAGCAGCACATCATCAATCAATCCCGCCATATCGCGCACCACCGATTTTCCTCTTTGGAAGTGTTTGCGGCGCTGCTCAACTGAAAGCTGAAGTTCTTGACGCTCCAACAAATCAAAAATGACGGTGAGCGAACTGAGCGGATTGCGAAATTCGTGAGAAACAATAGACACAAATTGAGATCTCAGCTCATTAATCTCTTTCTCTTTTTCGATCGCCTGCTGCATCAGCAGTTCTGCTTTATGATTGGCCAGCGCGATTTGAATCGCGGTATTCAGGTCTTCGTCTTTAAAGGGTTTAATAATGTAGCCAAAGGGATGAACGCTCACGGCACGGCTTAACGTGACTTCATCGGCATAGGCCGTTAAAAAGATGATGGGTAAGTGAAATTGCTCTCGAATTTGGTTTGCAGTTTCAATGCCGTCAGTTTCACCCTGTAAGTGAATATCCATTAAAATCAGGTCGGGCTGCGATTCGGCAACCACTTTCAGGGCGGCGTCAGAATTTTGAGCAATGCCTGGGACGATATAGCCTAGTTGCTCCAGACGTAGTTTGATGTCTAGCGCAATAATCCATTCGTCTTCAACCACTAAAATCTTCGAATTTGATGTAAGAAACACTGGGGAAATTTACAGAAAATTATCTGACGGCTAAATAAATTATATTGCCCTTCTGTTGCGAACTGTAAACAAAGGCATGATAGAAACTGATAGGAATACTCTTGCTGAACTATAGAGCATTTAGCAGATCATTCAGCTTTAAATAGTTGATGGAGATTGATCTGCTGTTCTAACTTTAACGTTAGTTTTGATAGCGCCATTTCAGCCTCACAACGCGTGACTGAATAACGCAAAACGTGCTCCGCGCGTTCTCGAATTCACGTCCTCGAATTCACATTCATGTTATTTCGACTATCAGATAATAGTTGATCGGATGCCGCGCCCTTACCAGTATACGGTTCAAGTTTTGCCAAAACGAATCGTAAAGGTGCTGCCGTGGTTGCGAGATAGCTCCAATTGTCCTTGGAGTTGCTGGGTTAAGCCATAAACCAATTGCATCCCTAATGTATTGGTTGTTTCAGGATTAATCCCTGTGGGAACCCCTACGCCATTATCTAGAACGGTTAAAACATATCCTGTTGGCTGATCTCGTTTGAATTGAATTTTAATTTCATGATTAGAACCGATTGGCGAATGGGTGCGATCGCCCACATTGGGAAATGCATATTTAAGAGCATTTGACATTAACTCATTCACAATTAACCCACAGGGAATGGCAGTATCTAAATCTAAGTCGATGCTTTCAACGTCTAACGTCAATTTTACTGACGCGATCAATTTCCGATAAGACAGCAATACATCTCTGGCTAAATCCTGAATATAAGCCGCGAAGTTAATGTGTGCTAAATCGCGCAACCGATACAGATGTTCGTGAATCAGAGCCATTGTTTTGACACGCTGTTGGCTTTCGTTAAACAGCTCTAATGTGTGTGGATCGCTAATGTTATCCGTTTGCAATCGCAACATACTGGAAACGAGCTGCATATTGTTTTTCACGCGATGGTGAATTTCTTTGAGCAACACTTCTTTTTCTTGCAGCGATCTTCTCAGCTTCTCCTCGGCTCGTTGACGCTCTTGCAGTTCAGTTTGTACCTGCTTATACAGTTGAGATTGCTGAATCGCGATCGCTAATTGATCGGCAATTTGTTTCAAGAGTTCAACTTCCCAGGTTTGCCACTCCCGTGGCTCCCGGTTTTGATAAATACCCAGCAGCCCCCACAGGCTATCTCCCACAAAAATCGGGGCGATCGCATAGGCTCTGGCCTGAAATTGTTCCAAAAGCTGAATGTGACAGTCTCGATGGCCGATGGTGTAGATATTAGAAACCGCGAAGGTTTCGTGATTGCGGTAGCGACCTCCCTGCGTTTCCTGTAAATACGTATCTTCCCAAACCTTACGAACGTGTGACCCGACCAGAGGCACCCAACCCTGACCCACCGATTCTGCAATAAAGCTACCGCTCCAATCTGCATTAAAGCGATAGATGGCGACCCGATCGGTTTGTAAGGTCTGAGTGACCTCAGCCGTTGCGGTTTCTAAGACCGTGTTTAGGTCTAGCGATTGACGAATTTCTTGGGTGATGCGTCGCAGCGTTTGTTCTTGTTTGGCCTGCTGCTGTAGCGTCGCTTCTATGCGTTTGCGATCGCTAATATCTCGAATCAGCCAGCGGAAGCCAGTTAAATGGCTTTGTGATCCATGAATGGCCGTGATGGCGATCGCTGCCGGAAATGGCTTTCCCCCGCGAGGAATTAGAGTTAGCTCAAACTCCTGGATGTGGGATGTGGGATGAGAGAGGCTGGCTTCATAGAGTTGATTCCTTAAGGTTCGCTGATCCGCTTCGGATACGTAGATGTTGAACGGAATGCCAATGGGGTCAAAATCACTGGAGAACAGCATCGAGGAGGCCGCTTGATTTACTTCTCGAATCAGGCCCATTGCATTGGTGACGATATAGCCGTCGGGGGCAAAGTTAAACAGATCTTGGTAGCGCTCACGTTGTTCTTCAATAGATTCATGAGCCTCAATCAACTCTTCATTCTGTTGTTGCAATTCCTCCTGGCTGACTTCCAACTCTTCCATTACGTTCTGTAAGGACTGATTCGTTAATGCAAGCTGCGTTGCTCGTTCTTCGAGTTGTTGATGAGCGTGGTGTAGCTCTGCTTCTGCCTGTTTGCGATGCGTAATCTCTTCACAAACTGTGCTGATACCAATAATGCGATCGCCATTTTTTAACGGCAAAAAATGCTCTAGCCAAACTCGCTGAACGCCCGGTTGAGCCGGGGTTTCGCCCTGAATTTCAACGTTTAACAGCGGTTTCCCGGTCTGTAGAATTGGACGCAGCAGTTGATCGGCTATATCGGCTAAGTCAGGCAGCACCTCACGAACCGTGCGGCCAATATGCGCTTCCACAGACAGGCCATTGATGTCGGCCAGTCGCTGATTGATGCGCACAAACCGCAGCTCGGTATCCAAAACGTTCAAGCCAATCGGGGCCGATTGATAAATCGCTTCAATTTCGGCCAACTGCTGCTGGAGCTGGACGGTACGCTCGTGAACCTGTTGTTCTAACGCCTGGTTCAGTTGCCGTAATTCGGTTTCAGCTCGTTGTCGGTATGCTAGCTCTGACTGCACCTGTTGGAATAAATTAGCCTGCTGAATGGCGATCGCCAGTTGATCCGCGATCGCTTCTGCCAATTCAACCTCTGAGTCATGCCAGGAATGGGGGTGACCGTACCGAATTGAGAGTGCACCCCAGGTGCTCGCATCCACTTGTAGAGGCACAATCAGCCATGCTCCGGGATACAGTTCAGCAGTTTGGCGGTTGAAGCTATCCTTCAGGGTGGTTGCGTCATTCACCCGGACGGTCTCGCCGCGCTTGAGTTGCGTCGCAATCGGATTGTCTTGATCGGGTGCTTCAAACTCTGAGCGACTGGATAGGGTTGAATTAGATATATAGTCCGTCACCATTGCCCAGGTTTTTCGCTCTGGCCAATACTTGAGAATGCCCACCTGCTCAACCTGCAATAGTTGAATCACTTCAGCTATGGTGGTTGAAAAAATGGTGTCGAGATCTAGGGAATTGCGGATGCGTCGGATTCCGCGATTTAGCGCCTCTGTTCTGGCGACCTGCTGCTTGAGGGCCGCTTCCGCCCGCTTGCGATCGCTAATATCCTTTGCAATTACAAAAATAGCGGTCGTGCCATGCCAATTGCCACGATGGGCCGAAATTTCAACATCGATCAGGCTGCCATCTCGCCGTCTGTGTTGCCATTCGCCGTTGTATGACCACAGCGTTTCTGTGTCTGAAACCAGCGGGACTACTTGTCTTAAAGCGGGTACATCCTCAATGGGCCGGATGTCTGCAATGGTCATGGCTAGAAATTCGTTCTTGGAATAGCCATAGTGGGCGATCGCCGCATCATTCACCGCCAGAAATGCCAGTGTGGTTGGGTCAAAAATCCACATTGGCTGAGGATTGCTGTCAAATAAGAACGGCTTTTTGTTTTCCAGATGGTGTAGCCGTAACTGGCACGCTTGCAACTGCGACTCTAATTCCGCATTTTTAGCCTGCAACGCGGCAATAGCAGCATCCTTGACGGTAGCCGCGTCAGGAACATCATCCTGGACAGGAGGGGTTGCTTTAGAACGAGGCTGCGACATGACAATTTACAAGGGTACTTTCTCAACCATACCCTTGCTTGATTGGCAACCCGCACCTTTACGCTTAAGAATTCTCTTAAAAAAATGTGAATTTGATAGTGCTATGTCTATGGTGCTGCTGGTTAAGTTCAAGGCAATTTATAGCTGGCGACACGAATCGTAACCTCGCCCGATCGCGGATCTTGGCTAAACACAAATGCCCCTTCCGCAGTTTCTCCACCCGACAGAAAATCGATTTGCTGCTCGCCCGATTCAACTACCTCACCGTTAACCGTTAGCTCCGCCATAATCTGAACCGACTCGGCAGTGCCTCCACCTGTATTCGTGACCTCAAACGGAATATAGAACTGACCATCGGTTTCACGAATCGATTGTGGTTCTGTCACTGAGATGGCAGGTGGCCTTTGTCGCTCCTGATCCAGCCAGACATAGACGACCAGCCCAATCAGGCCCGCCAAAATGAATGAGGAAATCCCCAGCGTGACCCACTCGGCAGGTGTGCGGTGCGATCGCGCTTGGCCCTGTTCTTGATCCTGCTCTAGATCTGACTCAGATGAATTGGTCTGTTCGATCTGGCTCATACGGCTAACCTCCCAGCGGCTCCGCCAATGGTGGACGGTAATCCCAAAACCAGGCTATATCGCAACCATAGTGACCAGGGATCATCAAATGTGAGCTGATGGAAGAAAAACAGCATGATCGCGGCAGCCAGCAGAGATACCAGATACGACATTACCGTTTCACTCAGTGGACGTTGAAAAATTCCCTTTTGCTGCATTCGTTTTTTCTGGTTGGCAAATCCTGCCTCAAACACAATGCCATACGAGATCAAGAGAGAGGCGGCGATAATCATGAGCAGCCAGGGGGCAGATATTGCCGCCGCCAGCATGACCACTTCATCGGTGGGGGCAATATTAAAGGCAATAAAAATGCTGCCAATCAGCGTGCCGCCAATATCGGAAAGGGTGGCATTTAAATCGGCCTGTTTGCGGCTTTTTGGCCCTTTCTGTGACGAGGATTTCTCCTCCTGATTGGGATCGCCGCTCAAAAACTGATTCGCCAGCGCGACTCCTAATGTAAATGGCATACTTTCATAAATCAGCTTGCCTACCGCTTCATCCAGCGGCGTCTGCCCGTTAATTTCTTGCAGCAAAACTAGAAGCAGGGCGGTGCAAATCACCCCAATCGCGATCGCCTCCACGGTATCTATCAACGCATCCGAGGCTTTGATATTCTCGGCTTTGCGAAATCCTGCGGTACGGTTCAGCAGGAAAACAATGATAAACGTGCTGGCGATCGCGGCCAGCATCATCGGCGGTGTCACGATTGACCCGATCCACCAGACTTCCATCGTGTAGAGCAACGGAATCCCAAACAAAAAACCGCCGCAAGCCCCTCGAATCAGATCATCAATTTCGTTAATCCAAATATTTTTACGATGTCGCCTCAAGGTGCTCATATTCGTGCTTTTGCAGGTGAATGCCGTTCACTAATTTTTTCTCAGAGGTATTCCCAGACACATCAGCACAAAGGGAGAGAAACGTATGTCCATAGCCGCTGGTATTAGTTACGGGGTGCAGGGGTGGAACCCCTGGCTGGGGGCGCAGCCCCCCACCTCTTTTGGTTTTCAATGTCCTAACCAATGCGGCTACAGCGGTAACACCGCCGTCTCGGCGGTTGAGCTATTGGCGATCGACCAGTTGTCGCCATTCCCGCACGGCAAAGGGTGGAATAGGGAGGGCGATCGCCGTTCCATCCCGTTGCGTTAACGTCAGCCGCAGAGCGGTGTCGGAGTTCAAGTGATGCCAGAAATCTTTCAGGTCATACTCCCCGATGTGTGGAGCCATAGGAGCCGTATCTGAAACATCGGGCACTGCCCACTCATTACCCATGCCGCTGCGAATCGATAGCGGCTGAGGATGCACTAGATCAACCGCATTGGGAAAGCCAACCAGGCGCAAATGCAGGTCTGTTACCTCTCCCCGTCGAACTCGCTTATAGAGAACGGTTTGCCAGGCCCGATCGGAGGTGTCTCGCAAGGTTTGGAGCGATCGCCACATCACCTGCTCATCTCCTTCGGGATATGGGTGAATCGAGGCGAGGGCAGGCTGAACGCTCCCCAGAATCAGGATGCATCCCAAAATACAGACCTGCAAAACAGGCCATAACCATTGGAAAATCCGCAGTTTCGTCATTAGCGATTCAAAAGGTTGCAGTGCTTACTCTACACCGTCTGAAGCTCAGCAGGAGGTGGACACGTTAGCGTCATCCGCTGGCCAGACACAGGATGGTCAAACGAGAGCTGAATGGCGTGAAGGAAATACCCACAATCCCCAGGAACCGGGAATTTGGTAGAGGCATCGGTGAGATGCGATCGCGGCACGCCCCCCACATCGTAAAGCGGATCACCGACTAGCGGATGCCCTACAGATGCCATGTGAATCCGAATCTGGTGAGGCCGTCCGGTGAGAATTGTGACTTCCACCAGGGTTGTGCTGGCCTGACGCTGGAGGACGCGACATTCGCTGTGAGCGGGCAATCCATCTGCTGTTGCGGCATACACATATCCCAGCACGGGATACGGACGTTTGCCAATCGGCTGAGCGATCGTGAACTGGTCGGGCACGACACTCCCACTGACAAGCGCACGGTAGAGTTTGTGAATGTGGCGATCGCGCAATTGCCGACTGAGAGCTGCTCTGGCCTGGGGCGATCGCGCCAGCAGCATTAACCCCGACGTTCCCCGACCCAACCGATGAATGGGGATAGGTGAATTTTGGGGATAGCGCTGTTGCAGTTGCCACAGTAGCGTATGTTCCAGAAAGCCTCCTCCCGGCAAAACAGGCAGCCCAGAAGGTTTCGCGACCACGACCAGCTCGGCATCCTCATATAGCACCTCAAAGGTTAGCGGCACCTTCGGCTCCGTCCAGGGTGGACGATGATACGTTAGCCATTGCCCCTGACGTAACGGAGTTTCCGGTTGGGTAGGGGTTTCATCCAATAAAATTTGCCCTGCCGCGATGCGTTCCTGCCACTCGTCTGATGTGGAATGCGTGTAGCGTTGAGCGTAATACGCCAGCACCGTCAGACCAGCACTACGCCGATCAATCTGTTCACGATAAGTCCAGCCTTGATTCATGGAAAAAGCGTTTGCCCTCTGCCTTTTGCCTTTAAAAATAGGGAGCGATAACTGCTACAGTGATGTACTTGGGCAGAATTAAGTACATCAAAACACGCCAGAGACGTATTACTGTAATCAATTAAATTGTTCATGTCTAACGCTGTTACTGTCACCGTTCCTGCAACTACGGCTAACTTGGGGCCGGGATTTGATTGTATCGGAGCGGCTTTGAGCCTGCACAATCAGTTCCGATTTTCTCTGGCTGAACCATCTGCTGCGGCAGTTACTATCGACGTCACTGGTTTAGAAGCCGAGCGAGTGGATACAGATGAGCGTAATCTGGCGTATCAAGCCTTTGTCAAACTCTATCGATATCTGGGGCAGTCTCCACCGCCGATCGCCATTGACATTACCTTAAAGATTCCGTTAGCCAGGGGGTTAGGCAGTTCGGCAACGGCGATCGTAGGTGGATTGGTGGGGGCGAACGTGCTGGCCGGATCGCCGCTATCCACTGAGGACGTGATGAATCTGGCGATCGCCATGGAAGGCCATCCTGATAATGTGGTTCCGGCCTTAGTCGGTGGCTGCCGTTTGGCGGCAACCAGCCTGGATAGTAACTGGGCGATCGCAGACATTACCTGGCATTCTGACCTGGCTCCGATCGTGGCTATCCCCGACTTTGAGCTATCTACGGCTGAAGCTCGTCGTGTCTTGCCGCAAGACTATAGCCGTGCAGACGCTATTTTTAATGTCAGTCATTTGGGGTTGCTGTTGCGCGGGTTAGAAACAGGCCGCGAAGACTGGCTGCGGGCCGCGCTGCAAGATCGCATTCATCAGCCCTATCGCCAATCGCTGATTAAAGGCTACGACGCGGTTCAAGCGGCTGCGCTGGATGCTGGCGCGTATGGTCTGGTGATCAGTGGGGCTGGCCCGACCCTTTTGGCGTTAGCGCATCAAAAGGATGCCGCAGAGGTGGCGATCGCGCTTTCGACGACTTGGATTTCTCAGGGCATTTCCGTACAGACGCAGGTGCTGCAATTGGATCAGACAGGAGCCGTGATCAGAGATCGGAATTAGAGCGGAACTAGAGAACTATGCTCAAAAAAATCAGCCTGCCCACGCATTCGAAAACTGAAATTATCGACATCACGCCGCAAGTGCAGGAAGCAGTGACGGCGTCAGGGATTGCGGAAGGCATTTGCATTATTTACGTGCCGCACACGACGGCTGGTGTTCTCATCCAGGAAAACGCCGACCCGAATGTGCATACCGATTTACTAAATGCTCTGGATCGACTGGTTCCAAAGGATTTGCCGTATTTGCATCAAACGGTTAACAAAAATGCTCCGTCTCACATTAAGGCGTCGCTGATTGGCCCGTCCAAAACGGTGTTTGTCTGTGACGGTGAGCTTCAGCTCGGACGCTACCAGTTTGTCTACGTGTGTGAATTTGACGGGCCGCGATCGCGTGAGGTGTGGGTTCGCATTCTTAAGGATGCATGAGTCTTTAGAGGGGATGGTCGTGCAGGACACTCACCATCTCCTCATTGAAACTCGCGCTATAGTAACCGTTGAGATAGTTAGGACAGGGGGTATGGGGGCTGCGCCCCCAGCCAGGGGTTCCACCCCTGCACCCCATCCTAACTAACCCCTCGATTGCTATATCTAAACAACGTGAATTCGACGAAGACGCAAAATGATGTCCCGCGCAATGCGCGGGACATCATTTTGCGCCATTGTAGCCGCCCGTCGGGCGGCTACAATGGCGCTATCGAATTCACGTTAAACAATAGACAGGCGATCGGGAACATCAAATATTCCAAAAAGAACAGCTTCCAGATGAATTGATAGAAGCGGGCAATTGAGCTTCTATCCTCCAGATTGACCGTCCGGCTCCGCATCCAGAGTATTCCTAATGCTGCCAGATGAGTGGTGATCAGGAAGGGGGCGTTGACCGTTGGCAGGACGGGTGCAGCAGCAATCATCCCGACATAACATAGCGTGATCACCCAGCGAGACAGATTAAAAACGGCTCGTGCACCCGCACGAATGGTGAAGGTGCTGATGTTGTAGCGGCGATCACCCTCCATGTCAGGAATATCTTTGAAAATAGCGATCGCAAACGTAAAGATCAAAATAAAAGCCGTTAGTGTCCAAACGGGGGCAGGAATTCCGTTAACACCCTGAAACTGCTGATTAAAGTGTAAAAACAAGCCTACGTTCACAATCACGCCACGCACCGTAAAGATGCAAAAAGACGCCCACAGTGGAAATCGCTTTAACCGCAGGGGCGGCAACGAATAAGCGGTTCCCAACGCCAAACTGATGCCGACCATCGCCAGCAGATAGGGGCCTTGCAGCAAGGCGACCAGCAAGGCCAGCAATCCCGTGGTGACCACAATTCCCTGGGCTTCCCATCGCGCAAATTCACCCGACGCGAGCGGCAGATGGGGCTTATTAATGCGATCGATGCCCACGTCTTCTAACTGGTTTAGCCCAACGATGTAAACGTTGCCGCAGATACAGGCAAACCAGGCAGGCAACAGGATTTGAAACAGGCTGGAGATGCTCAGTTCGCCCAATGCTGTGGTAGAAAGGGCGATCGCATACAGTCCGAGTGCGCTGAGGCTCGTGCCAATAATCGTGTGGGGCCGAGAGAATTTCCAGAAGGCATATAGCCAGGGGGCGTACCGTTGAACCAGGTTCTGTCCGGCTTGGCGATGGGGCGGAATTGGCAGTTTTTCGGGTGAAATCTGTCTCATGGATACTTAAATAAGCGTTCCCGCTTGATTTTAAGCAATTTAAGCTCAATTCCATCCTTAGAAAATCTGGATTTATTGGCGCAACGCAAAAAATAGGTCTCAAGTGAGATTTTTGGCTATGGTATGTCTCTTACTTAGGGGAGAGACAAATTTGGTGGTTGCGTGGGTTTGATCAAGTTATAGAGCGCGTTTATTTGTGAGAAACGCCGAGCGACTAAAGTCACGGCTACTCAAAGGAAGTCCAATCTTGATGAAGCTGCATATTATCGTAGGTTGCGTTGGCAGCATAACGTATCGCAGTCTAGGTAGATGATGCGTTACGTAGATAATGCGTTACAGCGATCGCCTAAGCAACCTACAAGGTGTCACGTCACCTCGAATCGGTGTTAAATACTAACAGAAATTTGCTTGAAATATTGAAGCTTCCACAATGCTTGAAATGCAGCAAGTGTTTTTTGAAAAGAGCATGAGATTGCTGAGAACTTTGATGGAAGTCAATTGCATTAAATTGGTTTTTTGACGGTATAGATTTGATGAATTTTGATTCATCTTTATGGATTGAACTGATTGAGTCAAACCCCATTATTCCTACAGCGATCGCGCGTTTGATTAACCCTTTAAAGCATCTTCAGGAAATCTGTATCAAACAATACTGGCTTTGTCCATTGAAGCAGGAGATTGTATGAAATCTCTGTGAATCTAATCGGTTGCTTTTGTGCATGTATCGCAGTTTACAAGCAGGCGATCGAATTTGCATCTAAGGCTCAAGACCTGAATGAAATCCAAATTTAGGGAGGGAAGTGTACGGCTCTGTCATACACTTCCCTCCCTAAAAGTGAGTTTTAATAAATCCACATTCCTCAATTATTTCTGTTGATTAAATCAAAGTTAATTTTTTGTTCAAACTAAACCAGTTTCAAGAAGTTTACTGATAATGTTTCACTGGAAGGCAGGATAACCACGCAAGGTAATATCCCTTCTTTCCGAATCGCCCCCGCATAACGCCCCCGTGTGAATTCACCTAGTAAATCCACTACCAGAAGTTAAATCGTGCAACCTAAAAACTCTGATTTTCTATCACAAAGTCTGGTCTTTATAGACTCTTCTGTTGATGACGTTGAGCGTTTGGTGTCTGGGGTCAATTCAGTATCCGATGTTTTTATTCTTCATCCCTGCGAAGAGGGTGTTGCTCAAATTACAGCCATCTTGCAGCACTACACGCAGGTTTCTAACATTCATATTGTGTCTCATGGCAGTCCCGGCAGTTTGACGCTGGGGAATACGGCCCTCAGTCTTGATTCGCTGGATCGCTATGTTGGTGCGTTACAGCAGTGGCGGCAGGCTTTGGCACCGAATGCCAATGTTTTGCTGTATGGCTGCAATGTCGCGTATGGCGATCGCGGTCGAGCCTTTATCCATCAATTGAAAGAGGTGTTGAATGTGGCGATCGCCGCTTCTTCAACTCCCATCGGGAATGCCAAGCAGGGCGGCAACTGGCAGCTCGACGTCATGACAGACGAGATATCCGTTCCTCTAGCATTTCGACCTGATGTGATGGCTGTATATCCAGCTGTTTTGGTCGATACCTTTATTAATGAAGATTTTTCGGACGCCAGTGGCAGCACTCCTCCGGCTGGCTGGACGGTTGATGTGCTGGCGGGCGATCCGGCTATAGATACTTGGCGCTTCGACAATCCGGGAAACCGTACTCTGCCTGATTTCCTGACTAATCCGGTCGCCATCTTCGACAGTGATAACATTTCCAACAACGATCAGCCCGAAAACGTCGCGCTGGTGTCGCCTGTCTTTAACGCGTCGGCTGAATCGCAGGTGTTTCTGGAGTTTAAGCAAGAATATCTGGCGCTGGTTGATCCAGACTATGGCAGCGAAGGCTTTATTGAGGTCTTTAACGGTACCAACTGGGTCACGGTGAGTGATCAGGTGACGAGCGATGTGGTTGGCACGACTCGACTGGATATTTCTCAGGCGGCGGCTGGCGTGGCGAACGCTCAGGTGCGCTTTCGCTGGACGGGGAACTGGTCGTATCGCTGGTCGGTAGATGATGTGAAGGTGGTGGATGCCTTAACGCCAGGTGTCACGATATCTGGCAATCCCCAGGTGAGCGAGGATAATGTCCCCGATCCGCTCAATTTCCAGTTCGTGCTGGACAGCAAGCCGACGGCGAATGTCACCTTTAACTTTACGGTAGATAATAAGCAGCTTCAGTCCATCACTCCGCTGACCTTTACCCCCGATAACTGGAATATTCCGCAGGTGGCAACTGTTCGGGCCGTCGCGGATGGCATCACAGAAGGTAATGATCAGAAGAGTCCGATTGGCATCAAGATTGTCAGTTCAGATCCCATCTATGGCAATCTGAAGCTGAAGGATGCGATCGCCACCATCACCGACAACGCGATCCCCGGCTACATCAGCTATCGCACCGTGGAAAAAACGCTGGCCGATGTGGGTGCGCTGGCGGCCAACAATTCCGATATTGCCAAGTGGGTCGATATTGGAGACAGCTATGACAAGGCAACTCCGGGTGGGCCTGCGGGCTATGACATTTATGCGCTGGAGTTAACCAACAAGAGCACCAATCCCAAGGGAGGCAAGCCTGTCCTTTACGTGGAAGGCGGTATTCACTCACGGGAATACAGTACTAACGAAGTCGCAACGCGCTTTGCCGAATATTTGGTGAACAGCTATGGCGTTGACCCGGATGTAAGCTGGCTGCTGGACTACTTCAAAATTGTCGTGACTCCTGTAGTCAACCCTGACGGTCGCAAACTTGCCGAGCAGGGCTACCTCTGGCGCAAAAACACGAATCCCAATCCGCCCGCTGGCGCTGATCCGGCAGCTTTCCCAAACTACGGCGTCGATCTGAACCGCAACCACAGCTTTGAGTGGGGTGAAGTTCCGGGTGGGTCGAGCGGCGATCCGGCCTCGGAGACGTATCGGGGGGATGCCCCTGCCTCTGAACCGGAAACGCAGGCAGTTGAAAACTACGTCAAAACCCTGTTTCCAGATCAGCGAGGCCCCGGTAGAAATGACGCTGCTCCGAATGATGCGACGGGTGTGTTTATCGATTTGCACAGTTATGGCAATACGGTACTCTATCCCTGGGGATCAACCTCTGAGCCAGCACCGAACCGGGAAGGACTGAGGAATCTGGGCTTAAAGTTTGGCTATTACACCGCGTCGAATGGTACGCCGTATGATGTGTACCAATCCATCGGCCTCTACCCCACCGATGGCACGACTGATGACTGGGCTTACGGAACATTGGGAGTTGCAGGTTACACCTGGGAACTGGGCACTGACTTTTTTGAACCCAGCGATTATTTTGAAAAGTCGATCGCCCCTCAAGTGGTTCCGGCTCTGCTTTATGCTGCTAAATCCGCGTATCGGCCCTACCAAACCTCGGGTGGGCCAGATTCCGTCAATGTGTCACTGAGTCAGGGGCAGGTGGTCGCAGGTCACACAACCACTATCACACTCACAGCAACCGCTGACGACACGCGCTATGCGGATAGCAATAATGAAGGCTTGGAGGAAGGCACTGAACTGCCAGAACCCAAGGATATTGTCAGCGCTCGCTACAGTATCGACGCACCCTCCTGGATTTCAGGTACGAAGCTGTATGAGCTAACGGCATCCGATGGCAAGTTTGACGAGTCGGTTGAAACTCTGAAAGCCACGATTGATACCACTGGGCTGGCCGCAGGTCGCCATACCCTCTTTGTCGAAAGCAAAGATGCCGATGGTCAGTATGGTGTTCCGACTGCTGTCTTCCTGGATGTTCTGACGGCTCCAGCGGGTGCCAATGTAATCAAAGGCAGTGGTGGTGGTGACACGATCAGCGGTACGGGTGGCATTGATGTCATCTATGGCAAGAGCGGTAGCGACAAGATTCGGGCCAAGTCGGGCAACGATATTGTGATCGCGGGTTCCGGCAATGATGATGTCAGAGACGGCAGTGGTGATGATCTAATCTACGGCGGTGCTGGCAACGACTACCTGGATGGCAGCACGGGCAACGACAAGATCTATGGGGAAGACGGGAGCGATCGCCTCTTTGGTTACGATGGCGATGACTTGCTCTGGGGTGGCAAAGGCAACGATACGGCTAAGGGGGGACGGGGTCAAGATACTTTTGCGATCGCCCTTAAGGAAGGCACCGATACGTTCCAGGACTTCAAGGTGGGCGAAGACCTGGTCGGTTTGGCAGGCCGACTCACGTTTGGTCAGCTTTCGATTAGCCAGGATGGTCAGTCAACGCTGATCAGCTTCAACAAGGAGGTGCTGGCAAAACTCAGCGGTGTAACGGCCTCTGCCCTTACCGAATCTTCGTTTGTAACTGTTTAATTACACGACATTTGGGGAATGGCAAACCATCCGTTTTTCAGATAGACATCGTTGTGTGATGTGACGCCTGTAGAGACGCGCTAGTAGCGCGTCTCTTCGGGGTTTCTACGGGTACCGAAAATTATTTGGAGTACCGAAAATTATTTATTTCGTGCCATACAACAGGCCGAATCGAATCAATCCGCGCTGATATCCCCGTCGCATTAATCCCAGGGATAATGCCGCCTGTATGGTTGTCCAGCCCGATCGCACCAGTCCCACGATCGCCATTGGGTTAAAGGCGGAATCAATCACCACATCCCAAAAGGGCGCGACTGCCGTAGACCAATCTGCGGTGCGAATGTTTTGGAATGAAAGGTTTTGGGCGATCGCCTCATACTCTGGCAATGAAATCACATGGGGCAGGCAATACACCTGGTAGATGTCTTCCAGGTGGCGTTGCTCATTGTCCGTTAAGGGATGATGAGGTGGAAACGCTGGACGATGGCACCAGGTTGCCATCAAAAACGTTCCTCCTGGCTTGAGCACCCGATAGCATTCCTGCAAAAATTTCACCTTGTCGGGCATATGTTCTCCGCTTTCCATAGACCAAACCAGGTCAAACGAATTGTCTGGAAACGGCATATCGAGGGCATCGGCCACCTGAAAGTGGGTGCGATCGGCGAGATGAAGGGAGTGCGATCGCTCGGTTGCTCGCATGGCTTGCACAGGACTGAGCGTAATTCCGGTGGCTCTGGCGTGAAACTTGTCTGCCAGATAAAGTGAACTGCCGCCAATTCCGCAGCCGACGTCTAAAATATCCTCTGCCTGGTTTACGCCCCCCCAACTCAAGAATTCTTCAATTAAATCAATCTGAGCCTGCCGCCGATCTTTACGTTCGGTACCATCTGCGCCATAGTAGCCGTGGTGCATGTGCTCTCCCCAAATCTGTTCCCACAGGCCAGAGGAGGCATCATAAAATTGCTGAATTCGTTCTTGCAGGGTTAAAGGCATCGTTTACACCGTTTCTAAAGCACACTGCGTTATGGATGTTCGACTATGGACTTTATCCCCTTGCTCTTTGAAAGTCCACTATCCAAGGTCTAACTCAATTTAGGGAAGTGAAACATACGGCGTTGCTGCGCGTTTCATGTCCTTTGGTTTAACACTTCACCTCGTGTCAGCCTAAAATTTAGCCCATGACTGTTTCTAGAACCATTTGCCTGGGGTTTGTAGCCGTTATCTTGCTCGGCGCACTGCTGTTGATGTTGCCCATCTCTACCGCTGACGGCACCTGGAATAACTGGATTGTGGCACTGTTCACCGCCACGTCAGCCGTTTGTGTGACCGGGCATATTGTGGTCGATACCGCCACCTATTTTTCAACCTGGGGTCATATTTTTATTGCTGCTCTCGTTCAAATCGGGGGATTGGGCTACATGACCGCAACCACTTTTCTGCTGCTGCTGCTGGGGCGCAGATTTGGTTTGCGCGACAAAGTAGCTTTGCAGCAAGCTCTGGATCGCGAAGGGATGTATGGCGTTACTAGCGTGATTCGCTCCATCATCGCTACGACCATGATTTTTGAGATTACCGGGATTTTTTTGCTGCTGATCGCGTTTGTGCCCGATCACGGCTGGGGGCGATCGCTCTGGCTGGCCACCTTTCACAGCATTAGTGCCTGGAATAATGCCGGATTTAGCTTGTTTTCCGATAATCTCACCGGATATCAATCCTCGCTGGTAGTCAACCTGGTGATTCCTGGGCTGATCATTTTTGGTGGAATTGGGTACGAAGTAATTTTTGAGATGTATCTGTGGTTGCGCGATCGCCTCCAGCAGAAGCCTGAGCGAATTCTGCTGTCCCTGAACTTCAAGGTCGCCGTCAGCACAACGTTGATTTTGCTGTTGCTCAGCACGATCGCCATCTTTTGCGTTGAAGTGAGAAATCCCGATACGTTAGGGCCAATGGATTTCAAAACTCAACTGATGGCGGCCTGGTTTCAGGCGGTCACGCCTCGCACCGCAGGCTTTAATACGATTGACTATGGCAAGATGACCACCACAGGTCTATTTTTTACGATCGCTCTGATGTTTATTGGTGGCAGTCCGGGGGGAACCGCAGGCGGTATTAAAACAACAACCGTGCGGGTGTTAAGTAGTTGCACCAAAGCGATTCTTCAGGGCAAAGAAGAAGTCCACATGTACGAACGCCAGATTCCTTTCTCGCTGATCTTGAAGGCGATCGGGGTCACGGTTGGTTCCCTGGTGACGGTTATTGTCATGACCATCCTGATCTCCCTGTCTGATCCAGATGTTGACTTTATCCGTATTCTGTTTGAGGTCATGTCCGGATTCGGTACGGTTGGCCTTTCTACAGGGATTACAGCCGGGCTGTCAGCGTTTGCCAAACTGGTGCTGGTGTCCACTATGTTTATCGGTCGGGTTGGCGTTTTGTTGCTGATGGGAGCCGTGCTGGGTGATCCAAAGCCGAGTTCGATTCGCTATCCCGAAGAAAACTTGTTGGTTGGTTAACGTGAATCCAACGAATGCGCAGAAAGGTGCCTGTCGAGTCGCGGGGCACCTTTCTGCGCCATTTCAGCCGCCTGTCGAGTGGCTGAAATGGCGCTACCGAATTCACGGTTGGTTAACGTCTGCTCAAGGGCAAAGAACGCTAAAAGGGAGGATGGCAAAGCCATCCTCCCTATTAGCGTTTAAGGCATTCCCAATGAGTTGACTGATATAGCCATCAAAGGATTAGTTAGGACGGGGTGCAGGAGTGGAAATCCTGCTGGGGCGAAGCCATCCCCTTGTCCTAAGGGTCTTAAAGGTTGCTATAGGAAGGAGCAATCACTTTCAAGTTTGTTATGGAACGTTAAGAATAGAGCTTTGTATAGGGCGATCGCTCCATTGCTAAAAATGCCCGTCTAGGAACGATTAACGAGGTTTTTAGCCGATGGAACTATTTGCTCGGCAGATAAATCTCTTTATTTGCCAAGCATAAATACTCATTAAAACAATCATGAAGTCTTGCTTTTTTCCCACATTCTTTAAAACTTTGTCATATATTGGATTTGGTTAGTTTAATAAACTTAACAATTCAGGGTATCCTGGTTGTATAGGTAAATATTCTTAACTAAATCTCTTTATTCTTGGCTTAGTCTGTCATAGAGAGATTTTAGAGAAGCGAAGGTTACAGCCTCATCATCGCTGGAGCGTCCATTCATCTGCATTTGTTAGCTTGTTTGTTGCCCATCATGCGACGATTACCTGCCTCCTTCTAGCCTCTCCACTTTCTACACACAATCCTCCTTCACAGACTGAGCCTGGGTTGCCCATCTTCACACTGATCTCGCAACCTGATTACCCCTCATCCACAAACGTTTTGGGTAGGCTCTCATCATGAGTTCTCAATTTCCGTGGCTGACCGCCCTGATTCTATTTCCGCTCCTGGCATCCCTGCCTATCCCTTTTTTGCCCAATAAATACGGCAAGACCGTTCGCTGGTACTCCCTGAGCGTTGCTCTCACAGAGTTTGCTTTCATCCTCTACGCATTTTGGAAGCATTACGATCTGCAAAATCCCAACTTTCAGTTGGTTGAGACTTATGCCTGGGTTCCCCAGATTGGCCTGAACTGGTCAGTAGCGGTCGATGGCCTCTCCATGCCCCTGGTGGTTTTAACGGGATTGATTACCACGCTGGCCATCTTTGCTGCCTGGAAGATCGACGATAAACCACGCCTGTTCTATGTCCTGATGCTGGTCATGTATAGCGCCCAGATCGGCGTCTTTGTGGCTCAGGATATTCTCCTCTTTTTCTTGATGTGGGAGTTGGAGCTGGTTCCGGTTTACCTGCTGATCGCCAACTGGGGCGGGCAAAAGCGTCTCTATGCCGCCACGAAGTTCATTCTCTACACGGCGGCTGGCTCGGTGTTTATCCTGGTAGCCGCGCTGGCGATGGCCTTCTACGGAGATACCTTCACCTTCAACATGACCGAGCTGGGCTTGAAGGATTACTCTCTGGCCTTCGAGCTGCTAATGTATGCGGCGCTTCTGGTTTCTTTTGGTATCAAGTTGCCTATCTTCCCGCTGCATACCTGGTTGCCCGATGCTCACAGTGAAGCTCCTGCTGCCGTGTCGATGATTCTGGCGGGTGTGCTGCTCAAAATGGGCGGTTATGCGCTGATTCGCTTCAACATCGAGATGTTACCGGATGCGCATGTTTACTTCGCTCCCGTGCTGGCTGTCTTGGGTGTCGTCAACATCATCTACGCGTCACTCACTGCGTTTGCTCAAGACAATTTGAAGCGGCGATTGGCCTACTCTTCGATCGCCCACATGGGGTTTGTCTTGATTGGCATTGCCTCCTTCACCACTCTGGGGATCAGCGGTGCGGTGCTGCAAATGGTGTCTCACGGTTTGATTGCGGCGACTCTCTTTTTCCTGACAGGTATCGCCTACGATCGCACGCATACCCTTTCCATGAGCCAGTTGGGTGGCATGGCAAAACAAATGCCGACCGTGTTTGCCCTGTTCACGGCTGGATCAATGGCCTCTCTGGCGCTTCCTGGCATGAGTGGATTTGTCGGTGAATTATCTATCTTCCTCGGCTTCAGCACCAGCGATGCCTACAGCGCTCCCTTCAAAGCTGTGATCGTTCTGCTGGCTGCCGTAGGTGTAATTCTCTCGCCAATTTATCTGCTCTCGATGCTGCGGAAGGTGTTCTACGGCAATGAAAATGCAGAACTGGCGGCTGAGTTTACATTGACTGACGCAAAGCCTCGTGAAGCGTTCATCGCGCTCTGTCTGCTGGTGCCCATCATCGGTATCGGGATTTATCCCAAACTGGCGACCCAAACCTATGATGTGAAAACGGTGGCCGTAGCGGCTCAAGTTCGCAATGTGTTACCTACGATCGCCGAACAACCGTTACATCTCACCGCTCCGTCCTTCAATGCTCCTGCCATCTTTGGTACAGAAGCTAGGGAACTGGTCAGACTGGCTGACTAGTTGTAAAGCCCAACCTTAAAATCCGGAAGCCGCAGTCCTTCAGGACTGCGGCTTTTTACAACGACCCACGACGCTAGCGTTCTCAGTTCAACGCTTAATTCACTGTACCTATAGTCATAGCTGTAGTTATAGCTGTAGCCCCTGGCATTAGGACGGGGTGCAGGGGGGCAAAGACCTATCGCTGTGACAACAGCTATATCGGAGTTCGTGGCATTGACTGAATCAATGCTCGTAGCACTTTATTAACGAATTTCTCTTGAATATCGCACAATATCTGGAGAACTACCGTATAGCAGGGCATCATGAGCAACCCATCGGCGGAGCGTTTGCAGAATTATGTAAATGGACAGTGGATCACCTCCAGCGCAACGGAATATTTGGATGTCATCAATCCGGCAACCGCAGACGTTTTAGCGCAAGTTCCGCTTTCGTCAGCGATTGAAATTGACCAGGCCGCACACGCTGCCGCAGAGGCATTTAAGACCTGGCGACGGACGCCCCCAACCGATCGCGTGCAGTATTTGTTTAAGCTGAAGCGTCTGTTGGAAGAAAATTTTGATGATCTGGCGCGAACGATCACGCTGGAGTGTGGCAAAACGCTGGCGGAGTCAAAAGGAGAGATTCAACGGGCGATCGAAAATGTGGAAGTCGCTTGTGGTATTCCCACGCTAATTCAGGGCTACAACTCGGAGGATATTGCCAGCGGCATCGACGAAATCATGATTCGTCAGCCGATTGGAGTAGCCGCCGCGATCGCCCCCTTTAACTTTCCCGGCATGATTCCCTTCTGGTTTATGCCCTATGCGATCGCCTGTGGTAACACGTATATCGTCAAACCGTCTGAGAAGGTTCCCCTGACGATGCACAAGGTGTTTCGATTGCTGGAGCAGACGGGACTGCCGAATGGTGTGGTGAATCTAGTCAACGGGGCAAAAGAAGCGGTGGATGCGATTCTCGACCATCCTACGATTCGGGCGATTAGTTTTGTCGGTTCCAGTCCCGTGGCGAAGTACATTTACAGTCGTGCGGCGGCTAACGGGAAGCGGGTGCAGTGTCAGGGCGGCGCGAAGAATCCGATCATTATCCTGCCGGACGCCGATCTGGACAGCACGACCCGGATCACGATGGATAGCGCCTTTGGCTGTGCCGGACAGCGCTGTCTGGCGGCATCGCTGATGGTGACGGTGGGACGCGCTAAGGAACCGTTTACAGAGGCGATCGCCGAAGCCGCAAAAGCCAGAGTGGTCGGGTTTGGTCTGGATGATGGAGTACAGATGGGGCCAGTCATTAATCAGCAGAGCCGCGATCGCATTGCAGGATTGGTGCAAAAAGGACTGGATGAAGGCGCTAAACTGCTGCTGGATGGCCGCAATCCTAAAATTTCGGGCTATGAGCAAGGCAGCTTTGTTCGCCCCACGCTACTGCAAGACGTCGCACCCGATAGCGAAATTGCGCGCACCGAAATCTTTGGCCCCGTGCTGGGACTGCTGCATGTTGAAACCATTGATGAGGCGATCGCCCTCGTCAACAGCGGTCAATGGGGCAACATGGCCTGTCTGTTTACCAGCAGCGGTGCCGCCGCCCGCAAATTCCGTTATGAAGCCGAGGCCGGAAATATCGGCATCAACATCGGGGTAGCCGCGCCAATGGCATTCTTCCCGTTTAGCGGCTGGAAAGACAGCTTCTTTGGCGACCTGCATGGTCAGGGCCGTCATGCCGTCGAGTTTTTCACCCAAACCAAGGTTGTCGTAGAACGCTGGTTTGCCGACTGGTCCCGCCAATTTTAAGAACCCTGTAGAGACGTGCTACCAGCACGTCTCTCTATTTAATTTGCCCGTATTTAATTTGCAGATGTAATTTGCAGATGTCTATTTCTGCCAAAGCACCAGCAACACACCACTGATAATCAGCCCCAGCCCCACCAAACGGGTTGACGGAATCGGTTCCCGAAAGATGAAATAGCCCATCAGAACCGAAAACACATAGACCAGCGCCACCGCTGGCCCTGCAACGCTCAACTTGACCCGCGTCAGCAGCAGGATATAGGCCAACGCGCCCATACCATAGCAGGTCAGCCCAACCAACAATTCTGGAGTTTTGACGAGGCTAACAATATATCCGATCGCATTAACAGGATGGATTCTCCCTAATTTCAGTGCGCCCCACTTTAAGAAAAACTGTCCAGCCACGCTGGTGATGATGGACATGATCAATAAGCTAAATTCCTGGGGGGTCACATTACTCTCCTCGCAAAACGCCTCACACGGGGTTTAGTTTTTCAGTTTACAGTGAGTTTGGGTAATACCAGAGCTAAGATTGTCTCGGAACTGTTTTTAATGGTTTCGGGTGAAAAAAGATATGGTTAGCACTGCCGAATCTCGATATAACCGCGAACAAATCTCTGTCTGGCTTAGAGGGCTATTAACCATTGCCTGGGCCGACGGACATTTTGACGACGTGGAAAAAAATCTAATTGCTGAAGTAACCAAAGACGAATTGACGTTTGACTCTAGCGTAGATGCGCTGGAGCCGATTACGCCAGAAGAGCTATCTGCCACTTTGGGACATGATGCCAACATCGCTGAAAACTTTTTGAGAACAGCCGTCATGGTGGCGATCGCCGATGGCGTTTACTCGGATTCAGAAGATACGGTTTTACGTCAATTTTGTACGGCTCTGGGGCAACAGCCTACCATTCTAGACTCTTTAAGACAACTTTTGTTTTCAGTGGCCACCGAGTCGTCTCCTGGCCAAGCTGCCGCCACGGTGCCCATTGGCATCCATCCAGACGATCATCATCTCGCAGTGTTGACGCCTGTGCAGGAATGGCTGGATCACCTGGAAGTGCATGATCCTAAGCTGGCTCGTTTCCTGTGCAAAATGATTCCGCCTCAGTGCCCATTTGAACGCGACGTGAATTTGTTTGGCCGCAAAATTGCCCACATTCCTCCCTTGTGTAAGCTAAATCCACTCTACGAACAGTTAGTTGGTCTGCGGTTTAGGGCTTTATCCTACTTAGCTGATGACTGCGGAGAAGATGTAACGCCCTATTGCTAAGGCGATGCTGATGTTAGGAGGGGACAAGGGCGCAGCCCTTGTCCCCTTTGGTTTTCGATGTCCTAACGGATTGGCAGTAGCTGTACGTTATGGATAAATCAAAATCTTCAGCGTTTCTGGTGTGGGTGCAACGGCGCGTTCTACAGCGGCGGCCAGGTCTTTAAGCGGGTAGCGATCGCTTACCAGCGCATCTACATCGATTCGCTTGTTAAAGACAATATCAGCGGCCAGGGCTTGCACCCGATAGGATGAGCTGTAGCTGCCCATCAGGTCGATTTCACGACGGTAAAGGATGTTGGGATTGAGGGGAATCTCAACCTCATCGGGAAATTCTGCAAAAAAGAGGATTTTGCCGCCTTTACGGGTGCAGTCCAGCGCTTGAAAGAAAGCTTTGTCGCTGGGAACGGCAATCAGGCTGGTGTCTACACCCATACCCTGCGTCAGGTTGTGAATTTTGGCCGAGAGATCAGGATCACGCGCATCAAATGCAGCTTCGGCTCCCACGCTACGTGCTTTCTCAAGCCGGGAGGGAAGGAGATCCGTGGCGATCGCCCGTCCCCCAAAATACTTCACCAGCATAATGAACATCAGCCCAATCGGTCCTGCTCCTGTAATTAGGATGGTCTGACCCGGTTCAATTTGCGCTTTTTTAACCGCTTTGAGGCAACAGTTGGTTGGTTCTACAAAACTGGCCTGCTCATAGGTCACGTCATCCGGAATGGCGATTAGCCCACCCTGCCGCACGATATGACCCGGCACTTTTACGTATTCAGCAAACCCGCCGCCGCTCGGCGCAAAGCCAGCCGTTGTCGTGACGTTTTTGTAAACATCGCACATGGAAAAGTTGTCGTTTAGGCAATAGGCGCAATGCATACAGGGAATGTGATGCAGCACGACGACTCGCTGGCCGACCTGCCAGTTCTTGACCTCTGGCCCGACGGCAGTAATCTCTCCAGCCGTTTCATGACCAAAAATACGGGGTGGCTCGTATAGCGGATAGCGAATTTTTTTAATATCAGACTGGCACAGCCCCACGACGCGGACTTGCACCAAGACTTCATCCGCCCCGATTTCTGGTAGCGGCACATCTTCGTAACTAAGCTGATTCACTCCTCGAAACACCTGCGCTTTCATGGGATACCCTCTAACCGTGAGCGACGACCATTAATCTAACTGTCAGAATTCTATGGTACGGAGCGGTCGAATCGATTGACATGAGTCTTCAACCAGGAGATTGGGTTCAATCTCATTTTGAAACCAATTGCGGGTTTGGCGTACCCGACGGGCGCGCCAAACCCGCAATTGATGACAGTGCAAACTGAGAATTGCTGTCGGCTATTCCTTCAACTGAGAATTGCTGCCCACATCTTGATAGGCTAGATGAGGGTGTCGTTTTGTTACAGAATTGTTTCGAGATGAAAACTTTGGAGCGTACCCGTGAACCTCTCTTCTCTCGGTTTTTTTCGTAGTTTGATTGCCGATAAGTACAACAAACAGTTTGCTGTGGTTGGGTTGGGTCGATTTGGGCGGGCGGTGTGTTCGAGTTTGCACCGCATGGGGCACGAGGTCATGGGTATTGACTCCGACGAGCGGCTAGTAGCCAAAGCCCTGACTGACCAGATCGTATCTCACGCCCTACAGCTTGACTCGACAGAAGTCTCGGCCTTGAAAGAGGCAGGGATTTTTGAGTTTGATACCGTCATCGTCGCCATTGGTAATTACATCCAGGAAAGTATCATTACGACCTTAAACCTGAAAGAAGGTGGCGTCCCTCATGTGGTCGCCAAAGCGTCTTCAGAAACCCACTGCAAGTTGCTAAAGCGGGTTGGAGCCGATCACGTTGTGTTTCCAGAGCATGAGATGGGTTGCGCCCTAGCGCGATCGCTCACTCGTCCCGGCATTCTCGACCGATTTGACCTTGACCCCGACCACTCCATTGTTGAACTGGTGATCCCGGAAGCGTTTGACGGCAAAACGGTGGTGGATCTGGAACTGCGAACCCGGTATGGCATTAATTTGCTAGCCTTGAGCGAAGGCGAAAAGTTTGAAATTAATCCCAGCCCAGTCATGCGCTTAAAGAAGGGGGCTGTGATGGTGGTGATTGGCTCTAACAAAAACATTAATCAACTCCCTGTATAAACTATCTCCTATGCGAGTGATTGGTCTCATCAGCGGTACGTCAGTCGATGGCATTGATGCCGCTCTGGTTGAAATCTCCGGTCAGACGACTGATTTGACAGTTAACCTGATAGCAGGCCAAACCTACCCCTATCCAGAAGAACTGCGATCGCAAATCCTATCAGTGATCGCCGGAAATTCCTTCTCAATGGCCGAGTTCGCCGCTCTGGATGATACGATCGCCTATCAGTTTTCCCAAGCTGCCCTCGCCATCCAAGCCGATCATCCTCCCACTGATTTAATTGGCTCTCATGGCCAAACCGTCTACCACCAACCGCCAGGTGTTGGGTGCTGGGAGTTAGGTATTAGGAAGGATGAAGGTGATGGGGGAGATAGGGGAGATGGAAGAGGTGGGGAAGCAAAATCCTCCCCATCTTCCCAACCCTCCCCATCTCCTCATACCCCACACCCCAGAAAACTCGGCTACAGCCTCCAACTCGGACGAGGAGCGGCGATCGCCTACCTCACAGGAATCACGACCATCAGCAACTTTCGGGCCGCCGATATTGCTGCGGGGGGGCAAGGGGCACCGTTAGTGCCAGCAGTGGATGTTTGTTTGTTGTCTCACGACACGTTAAATCGCTGCATTCAAAACATTGGCGGCATTGGCAATGTGGCATACTTGCCTGCCCGACTCAAACAGTCCGTGTCCTCTGACCGCATCTCGCAAGCGCCCCTCGGTTGGGATACAGGCCCCGGAAACACACTGCTAGATTTAGCCGTGCAGCATTTCTCAGGCGGCAGCCAAACCTACGATCGCGATGGAGCATGGGCGGCTACGGGAACGGTCTGTCAACCGCTAGTGGAACAGTGGTTACAGCAGGATTTCTTTCAGCAAGCGCCACCCAAATCGACCGGACGCGAGGAGTTTGGCATTGACTATTTGCATCGATGTCTTGCCGATGCGAGTCCCTACGATCTCACTCCCGCTGACCTTTTAGCCACCTTAACGGAATTGACCGCCCTGTCGATTATTCATAGCTATCGTCAATTTTTGCCGCACCTGCCGGATCAGGTTTTGCTGTGTGGTGGGGGTAGCCGCAACCTATATTTGCGCCAACGTCTGCAAACACTATTAGGAGCCATTCCCGTCGGGACGACAGATGAGGTAGGCTTGAGTGTGGACTTTAAGGAAGCGATCGCCTTTGCAGTATTGGCTTACTGGCACGTTCAGGGTCTTCCCGGTAATCTCCCGGAGGCAACTGGCGCAAGAGAAGCCCTACTTTTAGGGGAAATTCACCTGGCAGCTTAAGAACAGCGTGATACTATAAGGTGCCATCCGGGTCGGCAGTAGGGGTTAACCCAGAGCGAAGCAATGAGGAAGGACGAGTACCGTGTCTCATACCTTTTTGATGGAAGCAGGGCGCTGGACGCTACAGGGAAGCTGGTTGGATCGTGATACCATGCCAGTCACCGTGAAAGGCGCTATTTTGATTGCCTGGAGCCGAGATAACTGGTACACGATGGTGACAAAACTGATGTTTCCGGGTACCGAACGGGACGAAATCGCATTTCAATATCGCGGTCGCTTAAATGTCAGCGATCGCCAATACACGTTTGTCCTCCAACACAGCCTCCTGGGCCGCATCGAGGGTGAAGGCTGGATTGCGCCGGAATCGATTGTTCAGCGCTATTGGGTGTTGGGCGATCGCCAGCGCCGCACCGGATTCGAAACGCTCCATCGCCTCGGCGACTCCAGATATTGCCTCTCTAGCAGCATCATGGCTGGACACTATCTCACCAGCACCATGGAAGCGATCATCGAACGCCAGGTTGAGCTGTAACACTGTCGCCTCGGCGCTAGCCCAACGGCCTTTCATCACTCAGTCCTCAGTTCTCAGCACTCTTAAAGCACGCTCTAGCCCTTAATCTCTTGGGGATTGATTGGTTCGTCGGAAAAGAGCATGGTTAAGCGATACGACAGCGAATGATTCCACAAATCAATAAAATCTCGAACAGAGTAGGGTAATGTCTTTTCAATGGTTGCTAAATTCGCATCATCTGCATCATGAAAATGGAATCTTTCTAAGGATTCCACTTTAGATGGTTCTAAAATATTGGCCCGATACGAACCAAAATCATCCAATCCCGAAAAACAATAAACCTGATAATAATTGCTGCCTAATACTTCTCGATATTGGATCAACGCATAAATATCAACCGGACGAATCGGCAAGTTTAAGGGAATAGCGGCGTGCTGCTGCGAGGGCAACATGGCGCATCGTGTACTGCTGCGAATGCCATAATAACCAACCTTATCTACCTGCAACGGATATTTTCGATAGCGCGGTTGAATCACCGTCCGCATAAAGGTTGGAATATCTATGCTTTCTTCATTGAATGCACCAATCACGCTAATTTGAATGTCATAAGCGGGTACATTGCCAACGTTATACAGCTCCAACTTCATGGTGTTGGATTCTGGATCGGGCTGAATATCACAATGAATATGTGGAAACGTCGCAATCTTTAATTGCTTTTCGATCATGCCTTTATATAAATGATTTTCCTGGCGTATTTCTTTCAGATTTTGGTAAGACGACCAGGCATAAAATCCCGTTATTACTAATAAAATAATGCTGGCAATTAACAGAAAAAGCTCCATTACAAAATCCTATATTGTAACTGGATGAACGTCGGTATCTTAATTTTAAGGGTATATAGCAATCGGGAGAGTTTGTTATTGGTTATCCGTCAATTTCCATTTTCCCTTCCCTAACTCTGACTGATATGACAGACACAGAATTCAACGTTGAAACGTATGTGGAGCAAATGGCTCTCATATTGGATTTGCCGATCGATCCAGCCCATAAGCAGGGTGTGATTGACAATATGACCCGCACAGCCGCGATCGCCCAACTCGTGCTGGAGTTTCCCCTCCCTTCCGATATTGAAGTTGCCCCCGTTTTCCAACCCGTGTTTGAACCATGACCCTAGACCTTCGTCAGGCCGATGCAACGGCTACCGCTGCCGCAATTCGGGCAGGTGAGATTAGCGCCAAAACTGTTGTGAGCGCTGCGCTAGAGCGAATTAGCGCCGAAGACCCGTATCTCAACAGCTTCACCGATGTTCTGGCCGATCAGGCGATCGCTGATGCGGTTGCAGTCGATCAGGCGATCGCATCTGGCAGCGATCCTGGCCCGTTGGCAGGCGTCCCGTTTGCCGTCAAGAATTTATTTGATATTGCAGGGGTGGTCACGCTAGCCGGATCAAAAATCAATCGCGAAAATCCGCCCGCCACCCAGGATGCCACGCTGGTTGCTGCGCTCAAGCAAGCCGGAGCGGTTCTCGTCGGGGCGCTCAACATGGACGAGTATGCCTATGGGTTTGTGACTGAGAACAGCCACTATGGCCCCACGCACAACCCGCACGACTTGAGCCGGATCGCGGGTGGTTCGTCAGGCGGATCGGCGGCGGCGGTTGCTGGAGGGCTGGTGCCCCTCACGCTAGGGTCTGATACCAATGGTTCCATTCGCGTGCCCGCCTCACTCTGCGGTATTTTTGGCCTGAAGCCGACCTATGGCCGATTATCTCGTGCAGGTGCGTTTCTGTTTGCCGGGAGTTTTGACCATGTGGGGCCATTTGCCCGGTCGGTGCGGGATATTGCCCTCACGTTTGACCTGATGCAGGGACACGATCCACATGATCCGGTTTGCACGGCTCGTCCTCCTGAAGCGACGTTGCCGCAATTATCAAATGGGATTGAGGGATTGCGAATTGCGGTAGCGGATGATTATTTTGCCAAGGGGGCAGAGTCAGACGTGTTCGCGGCTGTTGAGCAGGTCGCGAAAGCGCTGGGTGCAACTCAGCGAGTTACTATTCCAGAAGCTCATCGGGCTAGAGCGGCGGCCTATGTGATCACCACGTCAGAGGGCAGTAATCTGCATTTCTCGAATTTGCGATCGCGCGCTCAGGATTTTGATCCGGCGACTCGCGATCGCTTCCTGGCTGGTGCGATGGTGCCCACCACTTGGTATCTTCAGGCGCAGCGGTTTCGCCGCTGGTATCGCGATCGCGTCCGAGAGGTATTTCAAACCGTCGATCTCATCCTGGCTCCAACGACACCCTGCCCTGCCCCATTCATTGGTCAGGAAACCATTGTGATCGATGGTGTCGAAGTGCTGAATCGGCCTAACCTGGGATTATATACGCAACCGCTTTCCTTTATTGGGCTGCCGATTCTATCCGTTCCAATTCAGCGATCGAATGCGCTACCGATTGGAGTACAAATCATCGCAGCACCTTATAACGAAGCGTTGATCTTAAGAGCGGCTGCCATCTTGGAAGCTCAAGGAATCGTTTCGGCTCCAGCGATTCCAGTGACTCGCTAATAAACCTCTAAATGCTTCAGATAACGTGAATTCGACGATGGCACAAATAGGTGTCTTCCGCGTCGCGGAAGACACCTATTTGTGCCATTTCTGCGGGTAGCAGAAATGGCATTATCGAATTCACGTTCAGATATAGCAACCGTTGAGATGGTTAGGACAGGGGGTATGGGGGCTGCGCCCCCAGCCAGGAGTTCCACCCCTGCACCCGTCCTAACTAACCCCTCGATTGCTATAGCAATTCTCATTATGCAAATTGGTGGCCGTACAGGTTTGCCGCAAGAGAGCTTGCGCGGCCACCAACTGCGGGTTTGGTGTGTCCGTCGGGTGCGCCAAACCCGCAATGGGTTTCAAAATAAGAATTGCTGTTATATTCCTATTCCTTTTGATATTTCTGCTTACTCCCTTTGAGAGAAGAATAAACCAGGGTCAACTTGATATTTTCTGAATCAGGGCCACGAGGATGTCAACGCAAACTGAGGGATGGAGAAATGGCTGGAATTATTGCTTGGATTATTTTAGGTTTGATCGCTGGAGCATTGGCTAAGCTGATTTATCCCGGCCCACAAGGTGGGGGAATTTTAGCAACAATTATTTTGGGTATTTTAGGTGCAATTTTAGGTGGTTATTTAGGTCAGATTTTATTAGGAACGAGTGCTGGAGCAACGGCTGGAGCACTGACGATTCCTAGCATTGCTTTGGCGATCGTCGGTGCCGTTATTTTGATTTTCCTTTGGGGGGTATTCACTCGTCGGGCTGCTTAATCGCGGATCGGCGTTAGCAGTTTGACTCGGTCATCAGAATCTTTCGATCTCCTTAAAAACGAAGTTCTAAAGTGAAGCAAATCATTCAATTTGCTTCACTTTTTTATGTGAAGACCGTTTTATGCGAAGACCGTGAATAAAGGCGTAGCGTTCGGGCAAAAATCGGCTTGATTGTAAAGGGTTAGTCGTCTCGTCCTAACCACAGTTGCCAGGTTGCTCCAATCGCGGCTCCTGTTCCGGCTATTAACCCCATTCCCATTCCACCAATGATTTTGGTTGTAGGATCTTGAGATAAGCATTCATCGGAAGGGACGTCAGCCGATTGGCACTGATACACTTCGGCGCGCGCGGCTGAGCCTCCCAGGAGAACTCCTGCCGTACTGCAAGTCGCAACAAAGAGGAGAAGACGGTGTTTTTTTCTATCCATAGATAGATGTGCTGTTGGAATGGGTTGACTGAGATAATTTTGCCCATTCTAAACGAGTTTTGTATCAACGTCGCCCCTATAGTAGGGTCATGGTTGCAGATGGGAAGGATTGAGCCATGAAAACCTACGATTGGATTGTGGTTGGTGGAGGTATCACGGGTGCAGCATTGGGATATGAACTGGCTAAAGCTGGATTTTCAGTACTGCTGTTGGAACGTCACGCCGTCCTTCAAGGGGCAACCCGCTATAGCTACGGCGGTATCGCCTACTGGTCTGCCGCAACGGAGTTGATGAAACAAATTTGTGCGGAAAGTATTGAACTTTATCGCAACCTTTCAGCGGAATTGGAGAGCGATACGCAATTTAGAGAAGTTGACTTGCTATTGACGATCGCCCCTGAGGCTGATCCAGACGCGATCGCCGCTCTTTATGCCAACTGTTTGATTCCGCCCAAGCCGATCGACCGAGAAACGGCCTGTGAGCTAGAACCGTTGCTAAGTCGGGGGGCGATCGCCGCTGCTCTACATAATCGTCACGGCCACGTTGAACCGGAACTGACCACCAAAGCCTACATTCAGGCTATGCTGCGACTGGGCGGCACGGTTCAAACGGGTGACGTAGTGAAATTTACCCGGTCGGGCGATCGCGTGCAGGGAGTGACGACGACAGAGGGCGAATCCTACACGGCGGAT
>DATNPS010000288.1:0-4150 GCA_036703095.1 Crinalium sp.
CAAATTCAGCAGTCGGAAGGCAGCATTGGTTATGTAGAGTATGCCTATGCCAACGAGAATGGATTGACAATGGCAACGCTGGCGAACAAAGCCGGAAACTACGTCAAGCCTTCTCCCGAATCTGCTGCACTCGCGTTTGAAGGAGAAGAAGTCCCCGCTGACTTTGCCCTTTCGGTGCCCGATCCGATGGGTGATCAAGCCTATCCCATTGCAGGATTAACCTGGCTGTTGCTATATCCCAAATACGACGATCCCAATAAGTTAAAGTCTCTTCAGGCTGTCATTGATTGGGCGTTAGGAGACGGCAAACAATATGCTCAGCAGCTAGGCTATGTTCCCATTTCTGGAGAACTGGCTCAGCGCGTGAAGCAGACGGTTGATAAGCTCGGTAACTAACGGCTTAAACGGCTTCAATTTTTTAAGTTTGGAACACCACCATAATCAGTGTGTCGCTGACTGAGTTCTATGATCTTTCACTCACGGATCTTTCACTCACAGTGGCACACTTTTCTTATTTTAAGGAGTCAGAAGTCAGGAGTCAGAAGTCAGGAGAAGAAATATATAGCTGTAGTCATGTCCGTTAGGACATCGAAAACCAAGAGGGGTATGGGGGCTTCGCCCCCAGCCAGGGGTGGAACCCCTGCACCCCGTCCTAACCCGAATGAATACAGCTATACCCTCTAGCTTCCAGGCGTAGGATGCGTTAGCGATCGCATACCATGCTACCCCTGTGACTCTGGTGCGTTAAGGCTTCGCCTAACACATCCTACCATCGGTGTACTTGATTCAATTGCCGAAGTAATCATTGCCGAAGTAATTATTGTTGATTCTTCTAACTCCTGACTTCTGACTTCTGACTTCTGACTTCTGACTTCTGACTTCTGACTCCTGACTTCTTTCCTCTCTCCATCCCCTCTGTTCTCCAGCAACTATGACTGCTTTTATCCGAAGGTCTTTACTAAAATCACAACAACCGTTCAGTCCGATTCGCTGGATTGATCGAATTTTCTTTTGGTTAACGGCAACATTTGCATGCTCGATTGCCCTTATTCTTATCGCTATCACATTCGAACTCTTTCACATTGCGCTTCCGGCAATGCAAACGTTTGGGCTTAAGTTTCTCATTACGACTACCTGGAATCCAGTCGAAAATGTGTATGGTGTATTGCCGCAGATTTATGGAACGTTGGTGAGTGCGGCGATCGCCCTCATCATCGCTGTCCCCTTGGGTATAGGCGTTGCGATCTTCTTGAGTGAAGACTTTCTGCCGCGCAAACTTTTGATCCCGATCGCCTTCATGATAGAACTGTTGGCGGCTATTCCCAGCGTTGTGTATGGCCTGTGGGGAATTTTTGTGTTTATTCCGGCTATGTTGCCCTTAATGGAATGGCTGCACAACACTCTCGGTTGGATTCCGCTGTTTGGCAGTGACCCCGCTACACGCGCCATGCTGCCCACGGGAATTGTACTGGCGATCATGATCCTGCCAATTATCATTGCCATTTCGCGAGACACGCTCGTTTCGCTTCCCCCAGAGCTACGGCAGGGTGCAATGGCGATCGGTGCAACCCGTTGGGAAGCCATCGTTGGCGTATTACTTCCGGCAGGCTTATCGGGCATTATCGGGTCAATCATGCTGGCCCTCGGACGCGCCTTGGGTGAAACAATGGCTGCCGCCATGTTGATCGGTAATGCTAACCGCATCAGTTTATCTCTGCTAGATCCAGCCTCAACGATCGCTTCCTTAATTGCAAACCAGTTTTCGGAAGCCAGCGGTCTGCAAGTCTCCTCACTGCTCTATGCCGCGCTGGTGTTAATGCTGCTCACGCTGATGGTCAATATTCTGGCCGAATTTATCATTCACCGCTTCCAGGAAGTTGAATAGCCAATCCAACCAATAAGCCAAGCTATTGGCACCCTGCTCCTCAATCCTTTATACCTGCCATATGACAGAAACCTCCAAGCGAGACGCTCAGACGTTGCTTCCCTCCACAGAAGGCACAGCCCATTTTGCAATCAATGCGTCTCGACGCAATCTGTTTGGGCGAGTCATGACCAGTTTAGTAACTCTGTTTGCCATCATTACCCTGCTACCGCTGGTGGCTATCTTGATTACCATCGTCACCAAAAGTTTTGGACGGTTGGATCTAGAAGCGTTTACGGCACTGCCACCGCCACCCCTGGTGCCGGGTGGTGGCTTTCGCAATGCGATTTTCGGAACGCTGATCACGCTGGCATTAGGCTCGCTGATCAGCATTCCAGTCGGTATCCTCGCCGCGATCTATCTGGCTGAATTTAGCCGGGGCAGTCGATTTTCGTCGTTCATCCGATTCTGTACAAATGTTTTGAGCGGTGTGCCGTCTATCATTGCTGGACTGTTTGCCTACGGTGTGGTGGTACTAACGACGGGAACGTTTTCGGCGATCGCTGGAGGTGTTGCTCTATCTGTCTTGATGCTGCCCATCGTGGTACGAACGGTTGAGGAAGGTCTCAAGCAGATTCCCAGAGATATCCGTCAGGGAGCCGTGGCGTTGGGAGCGACCAACGTTCAAACCGTCTGGCAAATTGTTTTACCTGCGGCGCTTCCCTTCGTCGCCACAGGTGTAACGTTAGCCTTAGCCAGAGCCGCTGGAGAAACGGCTCCGCTGTTATTCACAGCCCTCTTCAGTCAATTCGGATTTAACGGCCCCATGAAACCGACCGCCACCTTATCCGTTTTGATTTACAACTTCGCCATCTCGCCTTACAAAAATCAGCAGCAGTTGGCCTGGGTTGCCGCACTGGTGATTGTGGCCTTAATTTTGACGGTTAGCATCGGCGCTCGCTACGTAGCACGACGGCGCGTATATTAAACAACTTGAAACCTTAAAATCGATTGCGGTGCCAACTTGCCTAAGGCAAGTTGGCACCGCAATCGATTTTTATAATAAGAGTTGTCCCGTAGAAAATAGGCCGCACTACAACCCACGTTAGATTGCACATATTCACCTCAGTTCTTTCGATGCCAATGTGAGCCAATGTGAGCCAATGTGACATGGACGATCGCCTCCCTCCCTTCGACTGGAATCTTGCGCTGTACGCCCTATCCGGCAACGCGGAAACCATGTCGTGGAATCTATTTTTGGCGACGTTGCCATTGGTGCTGAGTTTTGTGTTGTTCAATCCGCTGCGATCGCCCGTTCTGTGGTGGAGTCTTTGGTTACTGTTAGCGATTACAGCCGCTGGAGGTTTGGCAGAACTTCCGATGCATCTGATGCATACGTTGCACCATCACTGGCTGCAATCGGTTGGAGGCGTATTTGTGATTTCGTGGATTGTGCTGAGTGCAAATCAGTTACGCAAGCGTCAGAATCACGCTAATCAGTCAAATCATCATTCCAATCCTGTAATACGCTCCTGGCTGTGGTGGTTGGGTTTTGTGCTGTTTATTTTATTTCTTCCAAATGCAGCCTATGTGTTAACCGATGTCATTCATCTAGTCATTGATATTCGTCAGGGATATTCGCTGGATATTGTCATGTTGGCTCTGATTCCACAATATCTTCTGTTTGTCTTAACCGGATTTGAAGCGTATGTGGTGTCTATGATGAATCTTGGACACTTTTTGCGATCGCACGGTTTAGCAAAAATCACATTGGCGACTGAGCTGATTATTCATGGTCTATGTGCACTTGGTGTTTATCTGGGACGATTCGATCGCTTTAACAGTTGGGATGCTTTCACCCACCCGCATGTATTGCTGCAAAGAACGGCTTACCTGCTGACGAGCGATCGCGATCTCCCCATCATTATCGTAATGTTTATCGTTTTTACAGCAGGCAACTGGTTGCTAAGACGTCTCACCGTTGGGTTGATGTTACAAAAACGTGCATTTCCTCCCTATGACTAGATACACGAGGCGCTCTAGTACGTAAATTCGACAAACTATTTTGCGATAGTTCAGTCACGCATTGCACGCTGAACTGTCGCTATCGAACTCATGTCTACTACAGCGAAACAAAAGTTTTGACAGAGGTGAAGGAGTTCCACCCCTTCTTGACTGGGCTTTAAACTAATTATTCCTACCGCGCCGCGAAACGCTCTCTGCGAGAGCGTTTCGCGGCGCGGATCTTTTCTTGCGCGTCGTCGGCTAAAACGCTGGCATAACCAG
>DATNPS010000289.1:0-7379 GCA_036703095.1 Crinalium sp.
CTAGTACCCACTAAAGGGCTTGCTGTAAAGCCTGTGCTGCCAGTGCGATCGCCAATCAAGTTATCGCCTGAATCCGAAAAAATACCTGCCACATCTGGAGTGATGCTGCCAATTCCACGATTGCTGAAGGTGTCGTAATTCCCGGCAATGATGCTGCTCTTGGCGCTAACTGTACCCGTCGTGTTTGAGATTCCCCCTCCGTTACCCAGACCATCATTGTCACTGTCAGCCGTATTGAGCGTGACTGTGCTGTTTTGCACAATTACAGAACCATTGTTATTCCAGATAGCACCTCCATCCAAGCCAGCCGTATTGCCGCTAAGCGTGCTGTTAACAACCGTTAAACGACCGTGGTTATCGATAGCGCCTGCACTGGTTACGGCTGTGTTGTTGTGGAATGTGCTGCTTGTGAGGAACACCTGACCTTCGTTGGTCATTGCACCGCCTACTACCGCATTGCTGTATTGAATTGTGGTGTTTGTCAGATCGAGTAAGCCTGTGTTGAGGATACCACCTGCGCGAAATGCCGCACCATTAGCCAGCGTTAGCCCCCAGAGCTTAACACTACTACTCGTTTCAAAGATGCGAGACGCGTTGTTACCGCTAATCGTGATTTGACCAGCCCCATCTATGTTGACCGGATTGGTGATAGTTAATTGTTTGCCTGTAAGGGTAATAGTATGAGCACCTGCTCCCAGATTAAAATTAATCACGTTACGATCGCTGTCTGCATTAGCAGAAGCGATCGCTTCTCGCAGCGTCATGAATCCATCATTGGCATCAATTGTGTCTGCGGTACTGGTGACAGTAAACACAACTGGCAGAGGAGCTTCAGTAGATGGCACTAAACTTGAAACGGTTGGCTCTGTACTGCTAGAGTGCATCAATGGCTTGACCCTAAGCGGATCGTGCAAACCATGTTTAGCGTACAACGACAAGTTTGCATTGGAAAAAGAGCCTGATTTTTTCAACTTTAAAGTGTGAGCCAGCAGCTTAGATGAGTTAAAGCAATGCATAGGAAGATATCCTTATCTGGAGCAAAAGGGGACGACAGAAGGATAGTGATGTATCCTCTGACGCTTTCTGCGGGGCACTGATCTAATTTATGCAGCAGATGCTATCCAGGCTGTTCCTATGGCAGCGACTCATCTTACAGTTGACCACCTCAAAATCAACTGTCTGAAGAAACTTTGGTGTAGTAATAGCGGCGATTTTGCTCAACCAACTGGGATTCCGACCAATCAGGATCGCGGCCATGAAATAGATGCAAGTAGAGCAATTCTGGACATCGGCAAAGCATATAGCCCGTTTGTAGATAGCGTTCAATCAAATCTTGATCTTCTGCGCCCCAACCAACAAAGTGTTCGTCCCAGCCGCCAATTTCAACCAGGCGATCGCGACGAAAAAAGGGAACCACTCCAAATTTCTCATGGCGCGTCAGATGTTTCCAAAGCGCAGTCGGTTGGTCTTCGGGAGCCGTGCTGCTCTGTTCTATGACGGCAGGAATTTGATCAAGCGTTATGGTCTGGCGATCGCACATCAGCCGATAGCCTGTAATCAGCAGGCGACGCGATTCTTCTGCAACCCATAGCTGTCGTCTTAACGTATCACCCACCGGAATTAAATCAACATCGTAGGGAACAACATAGTTGCCATACGCCATTGATAGTCCCAAGTTCAAGGCTTTTGTCTTATGGAATGTTCCTTCACAAGGACAATGAATATAGCGAAAATTGGTTTGATGAACGGCTGATAAAATCCAATCTGAGGGAGTTTCACTCACTTCAATCAGCAAAACTTCAAATGCATTTAATAACTGATGAGACTGCTGTTGCCACCATGCTACCTGTGTTTTGAGATGTGCTTCTCGTCCGCGATAGGGCATGATTAGCGATACCTTGACAGCAGAATTCATGCAGCCGCTTCCTTCAATGACATTAGGGTTCTAATTTTAACGTGAATTCGATAGCGCCATTTCAGCCACGCGTCGCGCGGCTGAAATGGCGAAAAAAACCGTCCCGCGCGTCGCACGGGACAGTTTTTTGTGCGTTTGTCGAATTCACGTTAATTTCACTCGATAGTTGTGGATGTTCTCGTAAGATCCGTTTTCTCGTTGTTGACGTAATAGTTCTTGCGGCAGATAAATTTGTAGCGATTTGGGTTCTCTTGATCTATCAGAGCATAGCGTCAAATCACCCCAAAAGTTATGCTGTAATAATGAATCGATCGCCGCTAAAAGATTGTGATTTCTGGTCACGCTGGGCGGCAAATTTTGATGAAATATGTTGCGCTGATCATCCTGATGCGAGAGATGTAGAACCTGTCCTGCGGTTTCAACCGTGATGTTTAACAGTTGAGCGCGAATTAATAAATCTTGATCTTCCCATCCCCATCCTTGAAATAACTCTTTGTATCCACCCAGTTTCAGTAGTGTGGTTCGACGAGCTAGCAACAGGCCGCATCCAGGCCGATGATTTTGCTCAGTAGCAGGCTGGATATCTAAGATGGCTGAATCTCCATCTTGAGTAATCTTATATGTATAGCGATCGCGCTTTAGTGCAACAGTGCCCGGATTTGTTTCCTCTACCTGCTGAACCGAGCAAATCGAATCGTCAATAGAATAAACAGATTGCTGAAGCTGTTGCAGCGTTAATTCATTCCACACAATGTCTGCGTCTGATATGAGAACCAGTTCCGCAGAGGTTCGCATAATTCCCTGATTTAGCAAGTAAGATTTATTAAATCCTGCGATCGGCAATTGCAGAATCTGCACGTTAGGCCACGGCTGAAGGGCTGTTAAAACATCTCTACAGATTGTTGATCCACCATCACAAATGAATATGCGATCGATTTGCGGCAGTTGCACCAATGACCGAACGCAGGTTTCAATTTCTGGGCGATCTTTAACTGGAATAATCACGTCAATCATTGTCATAGCGACCTTCACATCTGCAATAATTTAGGGCCGAACATATGGCGTAATTGAATCGGTTCACTCCGAATTAATGGGGTTAAACACGGCGATTGCCCTGCTTTTAAAGCGGTATAGTTGGCGATCGCTCGTGCTTTACACTGCTGAATCAAGGTTTCCCTTGCTGGAGATCCCAAGCCTGTCTGGGGATCAGTCGTTAATGAACCGGGTCGCTTGCGACGAAAATACGCATAGTCTGGAATATTAGCGATTTGTGCGACTAAAACGGCTCGCAGCAAAAACTCTGTATCTCCCCCAAAGGGCAATCCCGTTGCAAATCCACCCACTCGCATCACCAGATCTCGTGTGATTAAACTGGTTGGATGCAGTAACCCGTGACCCGGTTTTTCGGCCAGTGCCCGGTTCACATCCAATGGGTAACAAACGGGCACCAGTTCTGATTCTAAAACTCGCAGTTCTTGAGTGCCGACCAGATCACAGCCTGTTGCCTCCATCGTCATGAGTAATTTTTGTAAGCGATCGCCACTCGACCAATCATCCGCATCTTGAAACAAATACGCCCAATAGTTCGTGTCTTCAATCACCTGCTGAATTAACCGATACGGCCCAACTCGATCAGGAGCCGCAAGGAGAGTAACCGTGGGAAACTGACGCACAATATCAATCGGCAGATTCGGCGATCCGTCGTCAACGACAACAATGTTGTCAGGTAAACGTGTTTGATGGAGCAGCGATCGCAAACATTGAGACAACCATTGTTCGCAGCCATAGTGAGGAACGATCGCTAGAACGCGAGGTGGCGAGTGCGTTGTATTTGATGTGATAGTTTTTGTATTAGGGGAAACTGCTGTTCTCCAAGTAAACTCAGTGGCAGCGGCTTCTAAGCAATGCGCTATGTTTAGCAACGTGTAATCGCTTTCCTGCTGGAACTGAGACTCAATACTCTTGAGCAGAGATGTATTGATCATCCACGCTGAAACGGCGATCGCACTTTCACAAGCGGTTTCACTGGGAAATGGAAGTGTAGGTATCCAGGGTAATAGACTGGGTTTATCAGGACGAATAGGTAAGATAGAACTGGGAATACATCCAGTCGGAACATACGCCACAAACTGAGTTGCGATCGATGTGAAGACCTGTTTGAATTGAGCGAAGTTATTAGTTTCAAGACTGATGAGTTCGATCGGCAGTATTGACTGAAGCGCGAGTACCTTTTGCTGTAAGGTACTCACGCTTAAATCTGATTCTGAATTAAGTTCTGCTGAAGAGATTGGCGTTGAACAGGTGACAAGCAGAATCAAGCGATCGCCCGTTTGCCAGGTTTGCTGCAACGCTACGATCGACTCATATGCGACGGCTTCATGGCGTCTACCGTCGATAACGAGCGTTAAATCAGATGACATCATTTGTCTGTTTGAGGAAACAGGTCACACAAGACGTACTGCTTGTAATTCGATTGAGACGCTAATCGCTCAAACGCTGACATTAGCGAAGAAGGAACGGTGGCGGCTCTCAGGCAATCATACGCTAAATCGGGCTGCCCCTGTTCAAATAACGGAGTCACCAGCGCTTTCAGAATAGGCTGCCAGGGCACGATATCCACGGTAGTTCCAGAAGCAGGGGTTGGTTCACCGATCTGGTGCAAAATCTGAATCCAATCATCTGGATTCAACCGTTGTCCTTGAATCAGCAGTCCGTATCCTTGCTCTAATGCAACACGCTCTTTCTCAGCGGGCGATCGCGCCGCCGCACGCAATTCAGACAGCGAAGCCTGTTGAGGCGCGTGAAGTAATTGTCGTCGCCACGTCAACCAGGCAAATGCAAACCCATTTGGATCAGGTGGCTCTAGCCACTTCGATCGTGGTAAAGGCTGCTGGTGCAGCAATTCAAACCAGTAGCCCAACAGCCAGGGTGCAAATTGGGGCGCAAAGAAAGTTAAATCTCCGATCAGAACCGAGAGAAACGGGCGAAGCGTGCGAAACATGTGGCCTGGTGTTTGCCATCCCCGCTGCACAGCCGCTTCAAACGCTTGCAAAACATGTTGAAGCGCAAATGTATCCACCTGCCAGTGAGTAGATTCGGGGGAGCGATCGCCATCCCATTCATGTAGCCAGTCTGTCCAGATGGTTAGTGCGGTAGTGGTGTCTAAAAATAAAGTGGGAATCAAGCGATCGAGATTCATCGCATGTTCCGGCTGGTTTTGTAGTCGTGGCTTCAGCCGCTGAATCGTTTTCGCATAAATGGACGAAACGCTCGGATCGTTCCACAGAAAACTACAGGCAAACAGCACGATCCGGGCAGTTATCTCATCAAGGTTGCGGTCTGTGATGGTTAACTGATTCACCTGCTGTAGCAACATCCACGTCGATAGCGGCAATCCCTGATACAGCATGACCGCAGGATTTACCAGTTCATGCAGCAATTGAGCCACGATTCGCCCGTCTCCCTGCGGATATTGCGGCTGGCGAAACTCAGTTGCCCATGATCCTGACGTCACTCGTTCAATCCAGGTTTGCACCTCGCACGACTGAATGGGAGGGGACGCGGGAACCGAGATTGAATCGATCGACACTTGCACATCAACCTCGCCAAACACATCCTCTGCCCAGCGCATCAACGGCTGAAGATCGAGCTGCGATTCCGTCGGATCAGGACACACCTGAAGCGCTGTTTGAGTCGCTTTACCGCGAATCACCTGATATTGCAAAACGCCCGGAATTGCAGGCATTGGCACATCACCCAGATACTGCCGTCCTTGTTGTGTTCGGATCACATCTTCCACCCGCCCTCGCAGTGTGGCCGTTAATCCCGATCGCCCACAGGAACAGGGATCAGGATGTAATTGCAGCACATCTCCGCATTGATAGCGCACCATTGGCATCACCATATTCCACAAATCGGTAGACACCAATTGCCCGTCCACAATTTCATAGAGACAGCGATCGCCATCTAAATGGAGCCGTCCCGCTTCCGGACAGGTTAATCCAGAAATGCCACTCTCCTGACAGCCGTACTCATTGATCACGGGTACGGCAAAGACCCGTTCTAACAAGGCTTTCTGGAAATCAAATAAACATTCGCCTGTGCAAATGACGCCCAGCACGACAGGTAATTTACGCCCTGTTAACGCCGCTGCAATATCACATAAGCGGCTGGGATACCCCCGAATCACAGCTGGAGTCGTCGCCAGTTGATGCAAGAGGCGATCGATAAACTCTGAGGTAATTGGCCCAGCCATTGCCATATCACCCACCCGAACGGGCAGCAGTCGGCTTCCCAGGTTGAGGATTGGCGTTTGCTCATGGATGCCCCACCAGCGCAGGGACGACTGCCGCGCCTTGAGCCTGGCGCGATTCCATTCAGAATCCGCGAAATAGGTAAAATACTGTCCGCGAGTGCCGCTGGTGCTACCCCGATACACGATATCGTCAACACTCGCCAGAAATTGACCGGGAGCTTGACGAATCGTGTCCTTCGCAATCGGGCGGAGTCGAGCAAACGCAGATTGCCAGTCGTCAACCAGTTCAACCCGCCCCTCTCTGTTCGTAATTAGCCCTGCGGCGGCAAAGCGATCGCGATAACCGGGGGCAGCCGCAGCCGCTCGCAGCACTCGCTCCAGAGACTTCATTAAGTAGTTAGACATAATTAAAACCCCCAAGGGTGTGTACCGTGCCCCTTAGGAGCGTGGCACACACCCTTGGGGGTTTTGTATTTAATTGTGTCTATGTGCTTACTGATTGCTCCGAATCAGAGAGGCAAGGCGATCGCCTCTAGTAACCCAATCTTCATTCACTGTGACTTCGCGTGGCCCAAACAACTCTGGCTGTACCAGCCCTTGCAAGTTGGCTGGTTTATCGCACGAAAAACCCAAACTTCTCAAATATGTCGTTGAAACCCATCCCGCCCGAAAATCTGGAGCAGACCCGAATCCCATTTCATACTGATCGGTCTCTGGCCCAAAGTGAGAGCTGATTCTAGTCCAATTACCCGTTGCGTCTGTTTCCTGCACAATCACCTGCCACCCGCTTGGAATGGCACCAATCACACGACCATTGGGAGTCGCCCGAACACGCAGCGGGCTACCATCACCAGTTCTTACCTGAGCATAGTTGCCAGAGAAAGAATATTCTGGACAGGCTTGGGGAGATTGACTGACAGAACCGGGCGATCGCCCAGTTCCCCCCTGAATCGTTAGCCGATAGGCTCCCTGTTCTCCAGCCTGATACGAATTGACAATGACTTGATAGCGCCCGGTATAGGGTAGCGTGAACGAGATCAGGGCATCCGTGTTGCCATCTGACATGTCATCGTTTTCAGCTAACGTCTGGCCGTGTTCATCCATCAAAATCAGGTAGGAATCAAAGTCGCGGCTTTCCAGTTTGATTTGAACCGCTTGGTTCGCCGTTCCTTGAAAGGAATACATCTGATAGCGGCTACCGTCACTTTG
>DATNPS010000311.1:0-3288 GCA_036703095.1 Crinalium sp.
AGACTCACCTTAGCAATATTCTCAGCAAGCTCCAGCTAGAAAACCGCTCTCAGCTCATCCGGTTTGCCTTTGAGCGGGGTTATCGCCCTCCAGTAGAGCAACTGGCCGACCAGGACTAACCTCTAAATTAACGTGAATTCGACGAACGGGCTTTTGGGAGAGTGGCGCGGCGTGCCCTCTCCCAAAAGCCCAGTTTTGCGTGCGTGGTGCGCACATAAAATTGGGCTAGAGCACCAGTGCCGTCTTCAGCGATTACTTGTAACACTATTGTCTCGGCAGCAGCCCAACCGCCAGACAGTAGTGTTACGCAATTCTGTACCGATGTTCAAGCAGCTGTCCCGTGCGACGCGGGGGGCACCTGCTTGCGCCACTGCCGATGGGCATGCAAAACTCGCCCATACGGTCTCAAAATAAGAATTACTGGATGGGAACGGAATACAGAGGACGAGGCGTTTCTGCGGTAAGCTGAAGGGTGGGAATTTCTGTCTCAGAACCCCATATCGCTTGATTAAAACCCTACCCATGAGTCGATTTGACTCCTAATTTGACTACCTCAAGACTCGCTGCTTCGACTCTATGGACTCTATGACTGATTTGCGCTCTCGCCTTAAGCTTGAATCTGGGAAAAACCAGCTCCAACTGATTCAAGAGCTGGCGTCCTCTGGCGATGACGGCCTGGAAGCTGTAATGGATTTTTTACTAGAACGGAAAAACGGTGCGGTCAGTCCGATAGAGGGCAAAGCATATCAGGTTCTTCGCACCGCAGAAACATCTAGAACCAATGATTTTCTCAGCACTCACTTTCCTCAGGGAATTGTGCCTCTGCGCTCAGAGCGAGGCATTGACTACGCCCCGCTGCAAACACTGCTAGGTCAACAAGACTTTGAAGTGGCCGATCGACTCACGTTAGAAAAGATGTGCCAACTGGCAGGAGAGACAGCCAGCAAGCGAAAGTGGATCTATTTCACAGAAGTAGAAAATTTTCCGAGTACGGACTTGCAAACCATCAACACGCTCTGGTCAGTTTATTCCGAAGGGAAATTTGGCTTTTCGGTGCAGCGGGAGATTTGGCTGAGCGTGGGCAAAAACTGGGACAGGTTGTGGGATCAAATCGGCTGGCGCACCAATAATAACTGGACACGCTATCCTCAGGGCTTTACTTGGGACTTAACGGCTCCCAGAGGCCACCTGCCCCTCTCAAACCAACTGCGCGGAGTCAGGGTGATTGCGTCACTCTTAACCCATCCTGCCTGGACGACTGGAGCATAATTAAACTAACGGAAGTTCGACGAACCGCGCAAAAACGCTCCCCGCGTGTCACGTAGGGAGCGTTTTGCGTCATTTCAGCCGTTTGAAGACATACGTAGTCTTCCAATGTTCTAGTTAAGAATTTTGGAGAAATCTAGACTAAAAAAGCTTTTCCTCAGAAATTAAAGTGATAGCATCTCCAATAAAACTGCGATCGCCAGAGGGTTAACCATAATTTCATCTGATTCTGGGATTTGCAGCCTGTATCCGATGGAATTTTCACAATTAATCTTTCAGGGACGAGCTATTCTACAGATATAGCAGACAGGTAACGAGCGATACCGTTCCGGCTGCCAAATCGAATCAGGGAGTAAGTGATTTTACTTAGTTTTACGACTATTGCTACCCGCAGTACGGGCAAACTTATCACTACTTACAACATTGAGGTTTTATGAACACATCACGTTCCCTGCGCCAATTCTTTTTGCTATCCTCCGTTTCAAATCACATTCAAGACTGGATTCGCAAAGAAATTGTGGATGATGATCCGTTTGATGCACCATCGTATTTCTCGGCTGGAGATGAGCTGAGTAGTGAGACTCTATCGATGAACCGCTAGTTCCTCACCCTTAGGTTCTATCAGCAACGTGAACGTGTTAGCGCCATTTCAGCTACCTGCTGGAATGGCGCAAAACGTTTAACAACACATAAATTCAACGAATGCGCAAATGGGTATCTCGCACGTCGTGCGAGATACCCATTTGCGCCATTGCAGCCGTCCGGCGGGTAGTTGAAATGGCGCTATCGAATTCACGTTAACAACAATGTTCTGAATCTAAATGACAGGGAGATTCCGCGTCTCCCACCTCGATTTGGAGCGTAGTGTGAGAAATGCCAAAATGTTCTCGTAAATGCTTCGCGATTTGGGACAGATAAGCGTCTCCCGGATGCCCAGATTGCATCACCAAATGAGCCGTCAGCGCCGTTTCGGTTGTGCTCATGGCCCAAATGTGTAAATCATGAACTTGAGAAACGCCAGTGCATTCAGCCAAATGCAAGCGAACGGCCCGTTCATCAATGCCTTCGGGCACCGCGTCGATCGCCAGATTAAATGAATCTCGCAGCAGCTCCCAGGTATTAAAGATAATCACCACGCTAATGATGAGGCTAAAAACCGGATCGAGCCACTGCCACTGAGTTAACAAAATTCCAATTCCAGCGAGCACCACGCCAAAGGACACCAGCGCATCTGCCGCCATATGCAGAAAGGCCGCTCGAATATTCATATCGGATTTGCGACCTGACATAAACAGCAGAGCCGTTGCCGTGTTAATCACAATCCCTATAGCCGCCACCAGGATTACCACATGCCCCTCCACCTCTCCCGGTGTCCACAGGCGGTGAATCGATTCCCAGGCAATGCCTCCCGTCACCACCATCAGAAACAGCGCGTTCAGGAACGCCGCTAGAATGGAAGACCGACGCCAGCCATAGGTGTAACGGCGCGACGAGCGGCGGCGGGTCAATAGCGTCGCGGCCCAGGCCAGCATTAACCCTAAAACATCACTCAAGTTATGTCCGGCATCCGCCAGCAGGGCAACCGAGTGAGCCACAATGCCATAACCCGCTTCAATCAAAACAAAGCCGATGTTTAGAATCAGGCCGATCGCGAAGGCACGGCCATAGTTGGCGGGTTGGTGAACATGCCCGTGGTGGTGATGGCTATGATTGGCATGGTCATGAGGGTGATGATCGTGATGGTGATGATCACCAGAATGATCATGATGCGAATGCGGCATTGAAGGTTCTCTCGCGGCTATTACTGGAGTGTAGACCAAGCCGCATGTTGTTGGCTAGGATGCTGGCTACATCGCTATTTTGGCGAACACACATGAGGTCATCTGCGGTCTGCAATCGGCCTACAATATGTAAATTGGCAGGTTTCCAGGGTTTATCTGTGAAAAACTAGACTAATCAGACGTGAATTCGATAACCCGATTTTGGATGCGCGTTGCGCATCCAAAATCGAGCTTTGATGGG
>DATNPS010000474.1:0-9113 GCA_036703095.1 Crinalium sp.
ATTTGCATGATGTTTGGTGCTCCTGGAGCTTGGGACATAGCCTAGCGACGGGTGGATCTAGTGGTTGGAGGACTGAACCTGGCGAATGAATTCGCGGCTATTTGAAGGAAGTCCGCCTTCACAGACTGAGGTGCCTGAACCGAGGTGCCTGAACCCTGAGAAGGCAGGTTTGGCCTAGGTATAGCAATCGAGGGGGGGAGTTAGGACGGGGTACAGAGGTGGAACCCCTGGTTGGGGACGCAGCCCCCATACCCCCTGTCCCAACCATCTCAACGGTTGCTATAGCAGCGGTTTTAGCCTCTATCCTTCCTGTGGTTTTTGCAGCAGGTTAGTTTAACCGTAGAATTTAGAGTGGTACAAATGTATTATTTATTAGTACATAAGTACTATATACCAAAAGTTTGATAATGGTATAGGTTTTAATGTGAATTCGACGGCCCGGTTTTGCGTGCACGACGCGCACGCAAAATCGGGCTTTTGGAGGTGTCGTGCAGTGCCTCCAAAAGCCCGATCATCGAATTTACGTGGTTTTAGGTTTACTTACACAGTGATAGGCAGGAATTCTTCAGTTTGAACGTTTGAAACCAAATTTGAGGTTTTGTGTACCCGTTTCTCACGTTTCGAATTGTCAATCGGCAACCGTATGCGCTTATCTGCGGCGAACTTATGAACTTATACGGTTGCCGATTGCGAGTTTGGATTGCCCAACGGGTGCTCCAAACTCGCAATCGGTTTCAAATGAGAATTGCTGAATGATAGGGTGTATTTGATCAGGCTGATTTTGTTGCAGGAGTGAGCAGGAATGCAGAGTTGGATGTCCTCAGATTGGACCCAAAAACGTCAACACATAACCCCATATCTGTTTCTGTTGCCTGCTCTGCTGGTGCTTGGATTTACGGTTTTCTATCCTGCGCTGCAAGCGTTTTACCTGAGCTTCACCCGCTACGAATTCGACATTACGCAGCCCCCTATTTGGATCGGCCTGGAAAATTTCCAGCGTCTACTGAAAGACAGGGTTTTCTGGAAGACCCTTGGCAATACTGTGGTTTATCTGGTCGGCGTGGTGCCCATTTTGGTGATTGCTCCGCTGGGGTTGGCCATTTTGGTGAATCAATCGCTGCCGGGAATCCGCTGGTTTCGGGCGGCGTACTATACCCCGGTAGTCATTTCGATGGTGGTGGCTGGAATCGCGTGGCGCTGGCTGTATTCCGAAACGGGGTTACTGAATCAGCTTTTGCAGTGGCTTCACCTGTCGAAAGAGGGGCTTCCCTGGCTAACCAGTCCCAAATTTGCCTTATTTAGCGTTATGGCGGTGACGATATGGAAGGGATTGGGGTACTACATGGTGATTTACCTGGCTGGGCTGCAATCCATTCCGGCGGATCTGTATGAAGCAGCGGCGATCGACGGTTCAGACGGTTGGCAAAAACATTGGGATATCACGATTCCGTTGATGAAACCCTATTTGCTGCTGGTATCGGTAATTTCTGCAATTTCGGCCACAAAGGTGTTTGAAGAGGTTTACATCATGACGCAGGGTGGCCCTCGCAATAGCTCGAAAACGATTGTCTACTATGTGTACGAGCGGGCGTTTCAAGACCTGGAGATGAGCTATGCCTGCACGATCGGCCTGGTGCTGTTTCTGCTGATTTTGAGCCTTTCGATCGTGCGGCTTAGTGTGAGTCGCCAATCAGGGGCGATCGGGCCTTAAATCGCGTTACTTGTGTGGTCGAGAAGCGGACAACAGCGCTGTTCGCTTCCGTTTAAGATGGGGGTTATAGGGCGTAACTGAGCAGTATTGCTTCCTAGATTAGAACTAGAGTTTTGAATGAGTATTATTGATCCTGAGATCCCTGTTGCTGCAACATCTCATCCTTTATCCAGTCCAAGCCAGATAGACGATATTCTCAACCGCTTTGCACATTTTGGGATTGAGTTGGGTCTGGAGCGAATTGAACGCCTGTTGGCGAGACTAGGCAATCCGCATCGTCAATATCCCATTCTCCATGTGGCAGGCAGTAATGGTAAGGGGTCGGTGTGCGCCTATCTCTCATCGGTGTTGACGGAGGCGGGCTACCGAGTCGGACGCTACACATCGCCTCATTTGATCGATTGGGGCGAACGAATTTGTCTGAATGGCCATCCCATTGCTCCGGTAGATTTGTATGACGCACTCCAGCATGTTGTGGCTGTCATCGAGCCAGATCAACCGTCGCCTACCCAATTTGAAGTAATTACAGCCGCTGCGTGGCTCTATTTTGCTCAGCAGCAGGTTGATATTGCTGTAATTGAGGTGGGCTTGGGCGGTCGGCTCGATGCCACCAATGTGTGCGATCGCCCCCTGGTCAGCATCATTACGTCGCTCAGCCGAGAACACTGGCAGCGATTAGGCCCGACGCTGGCCGATATTGCTAGAGAGAAAGCTGGCATTCTGAAACCAAATTGCCCCGCGATCGTTGGCCCCCTGCCCTCAGAAGCGGAAGCCGTCGTTCGTCAGCGCATCGCTGATCTGGATTGCCCTGCTTTTTGGATTACGCCATCCCTGGATTTAGGCGACGGGTGGGCCTTATATCAGGGCGTGGAGGCTGCTGGTTCAACCGTGAAGGTGTTGCTCGATTCAACGCCCTTAAAGTATCCCCTACCGTTGCCCGGCGCGCATCAATTATCGAACTCGGCTCTGGCGATCGCCACGTTTCAACTATTGCGACAGGCCGGATGGCAGATTAGCGACACGGCGATCGTTGCAGGAATGGCCAAAACTCAGTGGGTCGGACGCCTGCAATGGACGACGTGGGAGGGGCGATCGCTGCTCATCGACGGTGCCCATAACCCAGCCGGAGCGGCGGCCTTGCGTCGCTATGTGGATACGAGCGATCGCATATCCCAACCGCTGCATTGGGTGATGGGAATGCTATCGACCAAAGATCATGCCGAGGTGTTTCAGGAACTCCTGCGTCCGGGCGATCGCCTGTATCTGGTTCCCGTGCCGGATCACGCGTCTGCCAATCTGGACGAGATGGTGGCCCTGGCTCGGCGAGTTTGCCCAGAGTTGGGTGGATGTTATATCAGTAGCGATGTGTTGGCTGGAGTGCGATCGGCGTTTCGGGATACGCAAGGGATGGAGCCGCTGCCAGTGACAGTTCTGTGTGGCTCCCTTTACCTGATCGGGTATTTCTTCAAGCTCACTCAACGTGATCTATCTCGTTCAAGTAACGAAAATTTAGCCAACAGGGTTTGACGTGAATTCGATAGTCCGATTTTGCGTGCGCGTCGCGCACGCAAAATCGGGCTTTTGGGAGAGTGGCGCATCACACCACTCTCCCAAAAGCCCGTTCGTCGAATTCACGTATAGTTTGAGGCTCAGGAGGTGAGTATTCTATGCGTGTCGCACCCAATACTGGGCTATCAAAGTTTCTTACGGAGCAACGGTCATCTGAGACAGTTCGCTGGGATTGAGATACGCATGAATGACCTGACCATCGCGGAACCACACTACTCGATTCGTCAGGCGTGCTACTTCCGGCTCGTGTGTCACCATTACCACCGTCATGCCGCTGGTATTCAGTTCGGCAAAGATATTCATCACTTCTTGCGTGGTGTGGGAGTCCAGTGCTCCGGTCGGTTCATCCGCCAGCAGCAAGACAGGACGGTTAACAATGGCACGGGCGATCGCCACCCGCTGCTGTTGTCCTCCGGATAGCTGGCTGGGTTTGTTGTTTAGTCGGTTTGCCAGACCCACGCGCGTCAACGCTTCTACCGCCCGTTCCTGCCGTTCGCGATGCGGCACTCCCGCATAGACCATCGGCAGCATCACATTCTCTAAGGCAGACAGTTGGGGCAACAGGTGAAACTGCTGAAACACAAAGCCAATTTTGCGATTGCGGATATGCGCCAACTCTTCATCTTGCAGTTGCGATACGTCCAGCCCATCCAGGTAATAGCTTCCAGAACTGGGGCGATCGAGACAACCAATGACATTCATCGCCGTCGATTTGCCGGAACCCGATGGCCCCATGATGGCGCAGTATTCCCCTGCATCCACAGTCAGATTAACGTCAGACAACGCCCGAACTTCCGTATTTCCTGAACCGTAGACTTTGGAGATGTGCTCCAAGCGGATGATGGTCTTCATAAGAGGGGTGTGGAGTGTAGGGGATTTGGGGAGTCAGGAGTCAGGAGTTGGGGACGAGGAGGACAAGGAGGACAAGGGAGATGGGGAGGATGGGAGAGATGGGGAGGATGGGGAAGCAAAACCTTGCCTACACCCCACACTCGATCCCCTAACACCTAACCCCCAACACCTAACCCCCACTTACGCGCTTCTCAAAGCGACGATAGGGTCGAGCCGAGCGGCTTGACGAGCGGGCACTACGCCGAAGAAGAGACCGATCGCACCGGAGATGCCTACGGCCATGACGATCGCCGCAGAGGAGACGCCAGCTTTCAAAGGGGTGACAGCTCCAACAAATGTGACACCGCCAACTCCGATCGCGGTTCCCAGTGCGCCACCGATCGCGGCCAGAATGATGGCTTCAATGATGAACTGCACCAGAATGTCGTGTTGTGAGGCTCCGAGCGCTTTGCGCAGGCCAATCTCTTGAGTGCGTTCGCGAACAGAGACGAGCATGATGTTCATAATGCCGATGCCGCCGACGAAGAGGGAAATTCCGGCGATCGCCGCCAGCATCAGCGTCAGCGCTCCGGTGACATTGCCGACAACCTCCAGCGCGTCTTTCTGGGTGCGGATGGTAAAGTCGTCCTCGTTGACCACTTTGTGTCTCAGCCGCAGCAGATTGGCAATTTGGAACTGAGCCGCTCCCACCAGCGCTTCATTTTTAGCGGTTGCTGAGATAAATGAGACTTCTGTGCCGTAGGGCGACGTGTTGCCCGTGATGCGGCTGGACATGGTGGTCAGCGGAATGAAGACGACATCGTCCTGGTTGTCTCCCAGAAATGCGCCCTTCGACTCCATCACGCCGATCACCTGGAAGCTAATATTTTTGATGCGAATCTGTTGTCCCAGCGGGTCGGAGCTGCCAAACAAATTTTTCGCTACGTCAGCTCCAAGGGCCGCGACCCGATTGCTGCGCTGCACATCAAAATCACTGAAAAAGCGGCCCCGATCCACCTCAAAGTTCCGCACAATGGTGAAGCTGGGAATTGTTCCCGTGACCCCAGAGTTGATGCTGCGGTTTCGGTAGGTGATCGCCTGCTGGCTTTGCAACTGAGGCGCAACGGCATTCACTGAGGGAACCTGAGAGGCGATCGCCTTAGCGTCTGCCAAAGTTAGGTTTCTGGGAATTTCCAGCGTGCGGCGACGGGCCTCATCGCCCCCCGGAATCACAAACAGCACGTTTGGCCCCAGCGATTGAAACTGATCCGAGGCATAACGCTGAGCGCCCTGCCCCACACCTACCATTGTGATCACCGACGCATTGCCGATGATAATGCCCAGCATGGTTAGAGCGCTTCGCAGCTTATTGGCGGTCAACGTTTTGACGGCCATGTTAACGCTTTCGACAATGTCCATACTCATTACTTGTTAGTTGACGCCTCATTCGCGTTGGGATTCATCCACTTCTGCTTCTGATCGGCTGGAAGATCGATAAAGACGCGATCGCCAGGTTTTAATCCCTCTAAAATCTGGGTCTGATCGCCGACCGAGTTGCCTAACTTAACCGGGCGAAATTCCACCTGGTTTGTGGCACTGGGAATCAGCACACCTGTTTGACCGTCTTTTGTGACGATCGCCACGGTTGGAACCGTTAAAGCACTGTTCAAGCGATCGCCCAAAAACGTCATGTCTACGTTCATTCCAGACAGCAGTTTGGTTTCTCCAGTCACCAGTTCTACGCGAACCTGAAATGAGGTGACATTCTGCTTCACGACGGCCTCTGGTGCAACTAACCGAACCTGTCCCTGAAACACCTGGTCGGGATAGGCATCGGCCACAATCTCGACCTTTTGGCCCAGTTTAATCTGGTTAATATCGACTTCGGGAACTTCGGCCAGCACCTCTACCCCATTGGCGATCGCCACGATTGCTGTTGAAGTCGCAGAGGTCGCTTCCGATGCCGAGGTGGTTGGGGTGACAAATGCGCCTTCCGTAGCGTATTTCTGAGTCACAATGCCGTCAAACGGAGCGCGAATAATCGTGTCTTCGAGCTGCACCTGCACGGCTTGGAGATTACCCTGCGCTTCTTTCAGTTGGGCTTCTGCTTCGGCAATATCTTCGGCTCGACTGCCGCTGCGCGTTAAGGAGAACTGCTGCTGGGCTTCACGCAGACTGGCCTGGTTCTGTCGCAATGTAGCCTGAGCCGTGGCCAAATCGTTTAACACGGCATCCAGATCATCCTGAGAAATGGCTCCTTCTGAGGCCAGTTGTTGATTGCGCGATACTCGCTCGTCAGCCCGATTAACCCGTGCCTGCGCTTCCAAAACGCGTGCCTGGACCTGCTCTACGGCAGCCTGATTTTGGGCAATTTCTTGAGGACGGTTACCTGCTCGCAGTTCCGCTAAACGCGCCTGGGCCTGCCCCACTCGCGCCTGCGACTGAACCAATTCGGCCTGAATGCTATCGCTTTGCATTCGGGCAATCACCTGACCCTGAGTGACGCGATCGCCCTGTTCCACATACAGTTCTTGCAAAATGCCCGCGTTTTTAGGACTCAGGTTTACCGTCTGAATCGGCTGCACCGTACCGCTAGCCGTGATGCGCACCGTTAAGGGTTGCGAATCAACCGTGACGGTTAGATTGCTGATATCGGGAGCCGCCGTTCGGTGCTGAACCACAAAATAGGTAGCTGTTCCGGCTCCCAGCACCCCTGCGGCAAGGAGTCCTACAAGCCAGGGCGCAGGCCGACGAACTTTACCAACGACAGGAAGTTGCATGACAGTTATCTCAAGGTTAGATAGTTCGCAATTCGTACTTTGACAGGGACAGAGCTGGCTGATAGGCGAGATCGCTCAATCTCTAGGAACTAATGGCTCTAGGAACTACTGGCTTCAGCAGTCTGACTTTCGGTTAAGGTATTTAGATTTTTTTGCTGTTCTTGCTGCCAGCGTTGATTAATTAGCGGCAATTCACGCTCCCAAAAGGCATGAACATCTCGCATTTCTTGCAGTCGCTTCTGTAACGCCGGAGAACTCCCTTCCATTAGTTGCAGCCCCCGTTCCGCCATTTGCCGAAAGGCCGTAATTTGAGCCAGCCGCTGCTGTGCTAACTGAGTCCAGGCGTGGGGCTTGATTTGAAAATAGTCCCGGCGATCGCCCGGCAGGCCCACTCGCTCAATCAGCCCAATCTGCACCAGAAGTCGCGTCATGGTGCTGATCGACCCTTTACTGGCCTGAAGCACCTCCGCCAGCGTGCCGCTAGACTGCTGCGGTGGGTCTGAAATCAGTAGCCAACCAAAAATGCGACCTGCCATACGCGGCAACCCTACCAGTTCAAACAACAAGCCGACTTCTTCTACAAAATGCGATTGTTCGACAGGGTTTTCCAAGGTTCAATAACGCTTTTTCTAATATTGCTTAACACCTCGTTACATTAATATTAGCATGTTTAGAATGTTCAGTATTTACTGAACAGGGTGAATGGTGGAGAAGGGGGATAGAGTTTGGGGTGTAGGGGATTTCCCAACACCCAATACCTAATGCCCAACACCCCTCTACCCTACTCACGCCTTGGGCGATCGCGCTTCACCCATCAGATCAATCCAGTTGACTAACGTCCCTGGTTTCCTAGCTCTGGACATCTCTTTGGAATAGTCCTAAAAATCTTCAACTAAATACCATTAACCTTGCGTGAATTCGATAGCCCGATTTTGCGTGCGCGACGCGCACGCAAAATCGGGCTTTGGGGAGAGTGGCGCGCCGCGCCACTCTCCCCAAAGTCCGCTCGTCGAATTTGCGTTAACCTTTTGGGCAACTGATGTGTGGCTACCCGACTTCTTTACCTTCTCCGCTTAACTTGAAGTAGAGAAAATACCTCACTCAAACCAGTAGGAGAACACCAGTATGATGCGTGCCTTTCGTAAATATCACCGGGGTCTGGCATTGATCGTAAGTCTGCCGCTGATCCTGACCGTTTTATCGGGCATGGCCTATACGATTTTTGACGAATGGCTAGAGATCGATGGGTTGGGGGAAAAAATGATGCAGATTCACACCATGGAGTTCTTAGGGTTGGGTGAGTTCTATCCCATTCTCAACGGCATTGGTCTGGTGGGGATGTTGGTGACTGGTGTGAGCATGACTAGCTTGTTCCGTAAATCGCGGAGTGCTGGTAGTAAACCTGCCGATAGCTAAATCAGGGTGAACCGTACCGATCTGCGCTGATCGATTGCTTGACTGACTCCATCGTTAATTCCCTCCTGCCTCAACTCCGCTCTCAATCATGGATAGACGTACATTTCTTTTGCTAACTGGCGTGGGTGCGCTCGTGGGTTCTTCACCCATATTCTTCAAGGCTCGTTCTGAGCAAGCTGCCGCCGCAACGGCGATCGCTCAAGCCGCAAACTTTCAGGCTGTAGGAAATCTCAACCAACTTCGGACAGCTCAAGATCAAATTCGTGCTCGAATTTCAGGAACGCCAGTTGTGGTGATTCGTCATCCGGGGAGCAATGGCGGCGTGGTTGCATTTAACCGCAGATGCCCGCACGAAGGGTGTCGGGTGGATTGGAACGGCAATGTGAATGCCTTTGTTTGTCCCTGTCATGGTGCTCAGTTCAATGCCTCTGGCAGCGTTACACGAGGGCCTGCTCGTCGTCCGCTCCAGAGTTTGCCCGTTCGGGTGCAGGGCGATCAGATTTTGGTGCAGATACCGAATAACCAACAGGCAGGGCTGGATCAGGAAGATAACATGGCCTAGAGACAAAACCCAATTCTTGGGAGTGCGTGGCTTTGCCGCGCACTCCCAAGAATTGGGTTTTAAGTAAGTCCACGTTTCTTGTATGTGTTTAGCGGCCTAATACACTCGAGTTAAGACGGGGTGCAGGGGTGGAACCCCTGGCTGGGGGCGAAGCCCCCATACCCCTCTTGGTTTCCGATGTCCTAATGGACATGACTACAGCTACTGCGACTGTCCCTTAGCTAATCGTGATGTTGAGCGTGCC
>DATNPS010000317.1:0-4360 GCA_036703095.1 Crinalium sp.
CGCCGCCTACGATGTCTTGATACACTCTCACCGTGCTGTCAAGTGGCCCCACGTTGAAAGCGAGCGCTGGAATTGGCCCCGGATCAGGAGATGGAGTAATGGGGGGTGGCCCGGAGGGCAGTGGTTGAGTGGGTTGGCCACTACCCGGTATGGTAGGGGTGGTAGGGGTCGGAGTCGGGGTCGGCGTTGGGGTACCACCGGGGGTAGGTGTCGGAGCAGGGATGGGAACTGGCGTTGGAGTGGCTGCGGCTTGCAAGGAATACGTGGTTGACGTCCCAAAGAGAGCGGCTCTGATGTAGTAGAGTCCAGCATCCAACGTTGTTCTAATCGCTTCAGGATTTTTACCGGGCTTCTCAGATACAGCAAGGGGTCTGCCAATTCTGTTTAGCAGGGCTAAATTGGCATTCTGTTTCAAGTCTCTTAAGGTGAAAGAAATAGTGCTTCTCGCAGAAAGCCTGAAGCTGTAGTAGTCGTTGATGTCATCGACCGAGCTAAGGGAACCTCGAATCCGTTTAGGAACGTCTGACAGCACGCCAAGGCTTTTTGCTGTAACTCTACTGCCGTCTGTATCTCTTGCCATAATGCTCTCAAGGGTAGATATTTCTAGGGATAAACTTCAAAATTTTGATGTATAGCAATCCCAACTGAAATTTGAACGGGGTGTAGGGGTAGAACCTCTGGCGGGGAGCCAAGCCCTCACACCCCCTCTGTTCACACTCTATTTGTGAACGTCGTGAACGCTATTTTTGCGTAAATGGGGGATCGCGGGTTAATTTTTGGTTTCCAACATAGCATAGCGGCTCTAGTATTCCCTACATCGGCTCATTAATTTCGTGTGAGGTTTACTAAAACCCTAGTTTTTTGCAAGATTTATATGTGCAATTACGTATGTTTGAGATTATCTAAAATCAGTTCATTATATTCACAGCCGCTCAGTCTAATTTCTAAATAATTTGTAAACAAAACGTCTCTAAACAGTGAACGTTTTGGCTAGCGGTTGGGTATTGAAGGGCGATCGCCAGCACATCTCATCCTGTTAATCAGCAGCACGTCGGTTCACATAAATCAATGGGGACAGAAATTTGCCTACCGCCAATTTCTGTCCCCATCAGTTTGTATTAATGTGAGTCTCCAACAAGGGGGGTAGTAGTGCGCTGCACTACTACCCCCCTTGCGAAAACGAAAAGAAAACACGTTTTCTCAGGAATTCGACGAACGGCTGAATTCACGTTGATTTAGAATCCTCGGCGGCCAGAACCTTTCGACAGGCATCCGCATTCTCGTAAACCTCAAACATCTGCTCCATGCCCGAAATGTCAAATAGCATTCTGGCTTGACCGTTTAGAGAACAGAACATCAGTCGGCCACCTATTTTCTGCACGCGATTTCGGACGATGACGAGCGCTCCAAGGCCGCTGCTATCCATAAACAGCACGTCTCGAAAGTCGATCAACAAAGTCTTGGCACCCGAATCTAAAATGCTGTTGACCCAATAGAGCAGTTCTGGACTAGACCCAGCACTCAACGTTCTGGTTTTCAGTTGAAAGACATAAGGCGTAGTCATTGAATCAGGAATGGGTCGAGTAGCCATTGAGGTAACGCTTCTATTACAGGCAGGATTAGGTGTGAACTACTTAGAACCTGGTTTTGCTATTTTTCTATGTATAAAACATTTTCACAGAATACAGTTATTAATCCGGAAAATGCGATTGTCAAATCTTATACTTAGAGTATGACAATCTACTGAGCAGCACTCTGAATTTGCTCTTATAGATTGGTTTATTGATGGGGTTTTCACTTAAGTTCAGCCCCCATCATCCCCAAGGTTCTTAGAGTATCTAGATATAGATGCATTCCTGATCTCACTCCGTAACACGACATCCTGACAGGGTTACGGGATAGACTTTATCGGAAATTGGTTTGTAGCGCGGCGGAGCCGTGCTACAAACCAATTTCCAAACTCGAAATCCTTATCTCCGATAAAGTCTAAGTTCCATAAGTTAGGATTGTGGATTTCATAAAACCTGAAACTTAATTTTGGAGCGTGCGACTCTGCCGCACGTTCCAAAATTAAAAACCTGGTTTTAATTTATCCAGTGTCGCCAGGCGATTAATGATCCGAGAGGCGTTGAGGGCGATCGCGCTTCCAACGTCTCGCTCCCCATAGTGTACCCACAGTTAGTAGCCCGATCGTTACACCCGGTTCGGGAACAGTGATAGGTGCGTAGGCAATGCCAATCGGACGTTGCAGGTTCGCGCTGGGAGGAACAAACAAAGAACTGGTCTGACCGGAGGCAGGCAGGGGCTTTCCGGTCGTGCCATCATAGCGGAGAATAGCCCCCCGATTGCCTTGGGTAGAATCAAAGCCAACAGTATACAGAATATTGTCAGGATCAAACGTTAAGTTGCCAATAAAGTTGCTGCTGGGTGATGTTCCGGTATAGTTGGTGGGAATTGACGCCAGCAGTTCGCCTGTTTGAGGGTTATAGCGCCGGATGCCATTGGCAAAATCGCTGGCAAACAAGTCACCATACGGGCCAAAGGCTAATCCCAAAAAGCTAACAAAGTCAAAACTGTCGGCTAATGGAGTTGCTTTCGGCACAAATGCGCTGGATGCCCCAGTCGTGATGTCGTACTTCAAAATTTGGCTATCAAATAAGAAGGAAATCCCACCCGTGCCATCCGCCACGCTGCCCTGAGTGGTGACATATAGGCTGCCATCGGAGCCAAAGAGCAGGTCATCTGGGCCATTCAATCCATTGGCCGTTCCAGTCCCCGTCGCAAACACATCCAAAAATTTGCCTGTTGCGTCGTAGCGCAGAATTTGGTCTGAGCGAAAGCTACTCACATACACGTTGCCATCCGGGCCGAATGCGATGCCGTAGGGCCGGAATAGCTGACCTCCCTGGTCAAATCGGCCTAAAAATTCACCCGTTTTGCCATCAAACCTGAGAATTGCGCCCGATGTATCCGTGCCACTGCTAATGTAAAGGTCGCCATCGGGGCCAAAGGTTAAATCATCTGGTGAGGTTAGACCACCCGTTCCAGATGGAATAAACTCGCCGCCGTATCGTCCGGTTCGCTCGTCATAAATAACGACATTATTGCTTTCTGTATTGCCAACCAGGAGAGCGGCCTGAGCCTTAGGTAGACCAGCTCCCAGAGTTGTAACCGCACCAAAGATAACAGTTGATAAAAAATGCCATCCTAATTTTTTCATGTTGATGCATCCAGCGACTCAGCCATCATCCGTAAAACTGCTGTTATTGTCTCGGACGTTAGTGAAATTGCGATGTTCACGGCATCACAAATTTATGAATTTGTTAAACTGAACGAACGTGAGCTTTTCTGTCTCCCTACATCGCTAACAGAGGACGCTAATATCTATGTCGCCGAGCACCCTTCTTCTTTCTAAAGAGTTGCCCACCTTAAAATATGCGTCTACGGGCGATCGCTTCGATCAAACCTGGGAAGCCCCCCTCTCTACACTCCTGGGATTAGGGCGAGCGGCAGGAGCAGATTTCATCGAATTTTTTCTGGAGCGCGTTAATTACATTAGCTGCTTAGCAGAAGATGACGCCATTACTAGCATTTCACCCAGCCTGTCTACCGGAGCAGGTGTGCGGGTATTTTTGGGTAAGGCCGATTGTTACGTCAGCACCAACGATCTGTCGTTTACAGGATTGAAGGCAGCGCTGGAAAAAGGCTTGTCGATCTTGGGGCTACAGCTCCCCTCGCCCAATTCCTTCATTCCTGAAATCAACCTGGAGCTATTGAGAGATTACGGCTCCGTTCGCGGTAAGGAAGGCTGGCTAACAGCCTGTAGCTCCATGCGCGAAATGGGCGACGTGTTGCTCGAAGCCAATAGCCACCTCAACCGCAAGGCTAGTCACGCACAGTCTCGCCGTGCGTCCTACTTTAGGGACTGGCAGGAAGTGTTGGTTGCCGCCAGCGATGGCACCTTTGCTCGCGATATTCGCCTGAATCAGTCGGTCGGCTTCAGCCTGTTGTGTGCAGAGGGGGCAAATCGTTCGTCCATTAGCAAACGATTGGGCAGCAGCAGCGATCCAAGCTTCTTACGGACGTGGGCCTCTGAAGCCTCTGCCGAAGAAGTGGCTGAATCTGCTGGGAAAATGCTGTACGCCGACTTTGTAGAATCGGGAACCTACCCAATCGTAATGGCGAATGAATTTGGCGGTGTGATTTTCCACGAAGCCTGCGGCCACTTGCTGGAAACGACTCAGATCGAGCGGAAAACAACTCCATTTGCTGACAAGAAAGGTGAAAAGATCGCTCACGAAAGTTTAACCGCCTGGGATGAAGGGCTATCTCAAAATGCCTTTGGCACCATTGATATGGA
>DATNPS010000326.1:0-13265 GCA_036703095.1 Crinalium sp.
GCCTGCGGCTAGCCTGCACGGCTACCTAATTTCGGATTTTGCGCGCCCGACGGGCGCACAAAATCCGAAATAGGTTCAAAATGAGAATTGCTGAGTGCAGCCGTGCAGGGGTAGCACTATGAAAATTGTTCGCACTTCCCAAAGACTTACGCCAGGAAGACAGAGGGGTCTAAGATGGATTTGTTAGAAAAGCTGTCAATAAAGGTTCTTAGGGATTGTGGCTTCCAGTTCTATTGTTTCTCCTGCCTGGCTGTATGAACATTTGAATGATCCCCAGGTGACGATCGCCGATTGTCGGTTCTCGTTGGCTGATCCAGCTCTGGGACGACGGCAATATGAGGCAGGCCATATTCCAGGTGCTTATTATTTTGATTTAAATCAGGATCTGTCCAGTCCGGTTGGTCAGCATGGTGGCCGTCACCCGTTGCCGGATGTTGATGTTTTAGCGGAGAAATTAAGCCAGATCGGCTTAGATTCAACCGAGGCAGAGGAATCGAAGCTTGTGGTTGTTTACGATGATTCTCGGTTTGCGTTTGCGGCTCGGTTTTGGTGGCTGTTGCGATATTTAGGGTATGAGCGAGTCGCAGTGCTTGATGGTGGCTTGAGTCAGTGGCAGCAGGAGGGATATCCCATTACGCCTGATATCCCTCCTGTTAAGGCGGGTCGCTTTGTGCCCCACATTCAGCCTCACCAAACCGTAGATATTGAGACAGTCAAGACTACAAAAGATTTACCAGGCGTGGTTCTGATCGATTCGCGGGAAGGAGAACGCTACCGAGGGGAACGAGAGCCAATTGATCCCATCGCGGGCCATATTCCGGGAGCCGTAAACTATCCCTGGCAAGAGGTGACGACTGAGCAGGGAAGGATGCGATCGCCCGAAGAGCAAAAACAGCGCTGGCGCAGCATAGCTGATGCTAATGAGATTCTGGTTTATTGCGGTTCTGGAGTGACAGCCTGTGTAAATTTGCTGTCGTTAGATGTGGCAGGCATTTCCAAGGCCAAGCTGTATCCAGGCAGTTGGAGCGATTGGTGCTCTTATCTTTGATGTGATTACCAGTTGCCCTGAAAATGTGGATTCGACGGCCTGATGTTGCAGGTGTGTACGACGCGCACAGCATCAGGCTTTTAGAGAAGTTGCAATCGCGCTAGATGAGATAGGGGTGCTCTCCCAGTAAATACCGTCCCAAAAGCCGTGAAAATATCAAGTATTAATGAAGTTGCGAATTGAAAATAGGCTCAAACTTTGAATAGATGGAGCAGAATCCTTATAATAAAAGGCACCTATAGCTACTTTCGTGGCGAATATTTTTCTAAATTAGGTTCCTAGTACTCTTTCTAGTATTCTTTTTTACGGTTTCTCTGACATACGCAGATCAACTATGCAAATTACCAGACAAATTACCATGTGCTGAGCTTAGTACTCATCACACTAAATCTAAGGAGTATTGCTTTATAAATGTGGAACTTCATTGAAGAATTTCCTTGAAAACTTCTCATTTGAGCCTTTTATTATTTCTTAGACGAGTTTCAATGAATGCTCTGCTTCACTGAACTGAGATTCGATATTGGGTAGAACAATTTACTAAATCGACCGTCATCTAAGGAGATACAAAATATCTTTCTTTAGATAGAGAAGCTCAGTTGAACTCTTGCTCAAAAGTCCTATTAGGCTAGAATTATCCCTGCTAAAGGGGTAAGCTTCTACGCTGTATCAGCAACGCTATTTTTAAACAAAACTGCCAGCAATGGATGTTTTAGTTGGATTTTGTACTAAAAAAATTAGGTTGTCGTTTCTATGATTTCTTCTATGAGCCGTCTTTCGATTTTTGTAGACGGGAACAATATGTTCTACGCTCAACAAAAGAATGGTTGGTTTTTTGATCCAAGGAGAGTATTAGAATATTTCACCCGTGAACCTGATGTTCAGCTCGTTAATGCATTTTGGTATACAGGATTAAAAGATCCCCAAGATCAGCGCGGCTTTAGAGATGCGCTAATTAGCTTAGGCTATACCGTTCGAACGAAAATCCTAAAAGAATACTATGACGATAATTCGGGTCGCTATTCTCAAAAAGCGAATTTAGATATTGAAATTGTGGTTGATATGTTTAATACCGTTGATCAATATGATCGCGTTATTTTATTTAGCGGTGATGGCGACTTTGAACGAGCAATTGAGCTATTGCGTTCCAAAAGTACCCACATCACGGTTGTTTCAACCGAAGGCATGATCGCCCGTGAGCTGCGCAATGCGACCGATCGCTACATCGATCTAAATGACGTGCGTACTCATATTGAAAAGGTTGATAACTAACCCTTAGGCGCGTGAATTTAACAAAACCCGAAACTTATTTTGTGAAAGCACAGCAGAGCTGTGTTTTCGCAAAATAAAGAATTGGTTTTAATCAATCCACATTCCTGAGCCGTGCGTGATTCATACAACCCTAAATTAGGGGCAGACATTTTGGCGATGCCAAAACGTCTGCCCCTAAGTTCAGTTTTTTACGTTGATTCACGTTCCTGCAAGAAAAGGCAGGCAGTAGAATATTCATATTGTCGCTTTGCTATTGACCTGTTGATTTATCAAGGTTTCATCAACATTCAACTTAATCTGCTATGAACACCAGACCTCAGTGCGATCGCATCATTATCTTTGATACCACTCTCCGGGATGGAGAACAGTCTCCAGGGGCCACGCTAAATGTTGATGAAAAGCTGACAATTGCCCGCCAACTGGCACGACTAGGGGTGGATGTGATTGAGGCGGGGTTCCCGTTTGCTAGCCCTGGTGACTTTGAAGCCGTTAATAAAATTGCGCAACAGGTTGGAACCGAGGATGGGCCAACGATTTGCGGGTTAGCCAGAGCAACACAGCAGGATATTAAAGCTGCCGCCGATGCGCTTAAACCTGCCGCTCATGGCCGAATCCATACATTCATTGCCACGTCAGACATTCACCTGGAATACAAACTGAAGAAATCCAGAGCAGAGGTATTGGAAATCGCACCAGAAATGGTGGCCTATGCCAAATCGCTGGTGGATGATGTGGAGTTTTCGCCAGAAGATGCAGGCCGCTCTGATCCCGAATTTTTATATCAGGTGTTGGAACGGGCGATCGCCGCTGGTGCGACCACTATCAACATTCCAGACACCGTTGGGTATGTGACGCCCAGTGAATTTGGCGCGTTGATTCGTGGCATCAAAGAAAACGTGCCTAATATCGACCAGGCAATCATTTCAGTACACGGTCATAACGACCTGGGGTTGGCAGTAGCGAACTTCTTGGAAGCCGTGAAGAATGGAGCACGTCAATTAGAGTGCACGATTAACGGTATTGGCGAACGGGCTGGCAACGCCGCGTTAGAAGAATTGGTCATGGCGCTGCATGTGCGTCGGCAATACTTCAATCCTTTCCTGGGTCGCCCGGTTAATTCCGAAGAACCGCTCACCAATATTGACACCCGCCAAATTTATAAAACATCCCGCATGGTTTCAAACCTGACTGGGATGCTGGTGCAACCGAATAAGGCGATCGTTGGGGCCAACGCGTTTGCTCATGAGTCCGGCATTCACCAGGATGGCGTTTTGAAGCATAAGCTGACCTACGAAATCATGGATGCTCAGTCAATTGGGCTGAACGACAACCAGATCGTTTTGGGTAAGCACTCTGGCCGCAATGCCTTTCGGACTCGCTTACGTGAGTTAGGTTATGACCTGTCAGAACAAGAGCTGAACCGGGCCTTTTTGCGGTTTAAGGAACTGGGTGACAAGAAGAAGGAAGTAACCGATTGGGATTTGGAGGCGGTCGTCAATGACGAGATCCAGCAAACCCCAGAGCTGTTCCATCTAGAGCATGTCCAGGTTTCCTGCGGGGATCATGCGCGTCCTACGGCTACGGTGATTGTGCGCACACCGAATGGCCGTGAGCTGATGGATGCGGCGATCGGGACTGGCCCCGTCGATGCTGTTTACAAAGCGATTAACCGAGTCGTTGATATTCCTAACCAACTGATTGAATTCTCTGTGCAGTCTGTTACGGAAGGGATTGATGCGATCGGTGAAGTTACGATTCGCTTGCGGCACGAAAATCGTATCTCCTCTGGTCATGCAGCCAATACCGATATTATTGTGGCTTCTGCTCATGCCTACATGAATGCGCTCAATCGGCTCTATGTCACCCTGCAAGGAGGCAAATCGCTGCATCCTCAGCGCGATACCGAGGAAGTTCAATCAGTTCGGTAAGACTGATTGGAATTCGATAGCGTCATTTCAGCTGCGCGGCTGAAATAGCTCAGAAATTTGCCCTGCGCGTCGAGTGGGGCAATTTTTTTTGCGCATCCGTCGAATTCACGTTAACCTACAGTTGATTTGGCATGGAGGCATCAAACTCGTGTGGCAGGCCGCAAAACGTCAGGCTAGCTGGAATTCCATTTGGACATATCTGCTATTAGGGGCGATCGCTCTCTTAATGCTGCTGCCCCTACTCTGGTTAGTCAGCACAGCATTCAAAGCACCCACGGAAGAAATTTTTCAATTTCCGCCGCGATTCTGGCCCAGCCAGCCTACGTTTCAAAATTTTGTGCAGGTTTGGAAGACCAACCCGTTTGGTCAATATTTGTTTAACAGCACGCTGGTCGCTGTGCTCACGGTTGGCTTGAATCTACTGTTTTGCTCGCTGGCAGCGTATCCGCTGGCTCGTCTCGACTTTCGGGGCCGTGAACTGATTTTTACGCTGATTGTTTCTACAATCCTGATTCCATTTCAGATCGTCATGATCCCGCTGTACATTCTGGCGGTGCAGTTGGGATTGCGAAACACGTATCTGGGCCTGATTTTTCCGGCGATCGCCTCCGCCTTCGGGATTTTTTTACTGAGACAAGCGTTTCAAGGAGTTCCAAAAGAGTTGGAGGAAGCTGCACGCATGGATGGCTGTTCGGAGGTGGGAATCTGGTGGCATGTCATGCTGCCCTCCATCCGGCCTGCTCTGGTTACGCTGGCCATCTTTGTCTTTATTGGGGCCTGGAGCGATTTTCTCTGGCCGCTCATTATTTTGGATCGGCCTGAATATTACACCTTACCGCTGGGGGTAGCCAAACTGGCTGGCGCTTTCTCACTCGATTGGCGTTTGATTGCCGCCGGATCTGTCATTTCGATCGCACCCATTTTGGCTTTCTTTTTGCTCATGCAGCGCTACATTGTGCCGACTGAAACAGGAAGTGGCGTCAAAGGTTAACGTTACGTCACTTTAGTCAGGCCGCGACTGTAGAAATTTCGAACTGATTATGACGTGAATTTATAGCTGTATTTATTTGGGTTAAGACGGGGTGCAGGGGTGGAACCCCTGGTTGAGGACGAAGCCCCTATACTCCTCTTGGTTTTCGATGTCCTAACGGACATAACTATAGCTATACGTGATTATGAGATCTATTGCGAAGTGTAAAGCTTTGTTAAAGCCGTCGGTGAAGCTTGAGTGAATCAGTTGCTATACTAGGTAAAATTTCGGTTTCGATTGAAGCTCTGCATATTTGTGTCATAGACACAACCGCTACAGTTACGGATCTTTTACAAAAATAGTATGGTTCTGAGCTGGCCTGTAAGGCTTTAGGGCATTGTCCTCTTAACCTTACATCCATCTACCTGAACTACCACTGAAACAGTTCGTGGAGTGAAACATGCGAGATAGAAGCGATCGCTATCGAGTTCAGACGGTGCCATTATCGAGCACGGTCAGGAAGCGTCTGGGTAGTTATCTAGTGGAAGCAGGCTTATTAACCACAGCTCAACTTGATGTTGCCTTGAATGACCAGAAGTTGACGGAACAGACCACAGGTGGCCGAATGCAGCTTGGGGAAATTGTAGCTGCACGGGGTTGGGTGAAGGAGCAAACGATCGAGTATTTGATGCAAAAGGTGATCATTCCGGAGCGTCAAGAGTTCGAGCGATCGCCTCGTGCTAAGAATCCTGAACAGGACACTGTCCAACAGCACCGACCTAATACTCCTCAGCGATCGCAGCCCTCCCCTCAGAATGGAGCCGTTGCAGCCAAACGGGAGGCGCAGACCAACGGTTCTGGCCAGAATTTTGTGCGTCGAGACATCCCGATTGCCAAGCCGCTTCCCCCGGTCAAGTCAAACACTGACGATGTGAATTGGGTCGGATAGTCATTAGCAGGTTCTCATTAACGTGAGTCTCCAACAAAGGGGGTAGTAGTGCGCTGCACTACTGCCCCCTTGGGAAAACGAAAAGAAAACACGTTTTCTTAGGCATTCAATAGCGCCATTTCCGCCGCCCGTCGAGCGGCGGAAATGGCGCTATTGAGTGTGCCACACGACGCGCGGCACACTCAATAGCGCATTGGGTTTAATTCGAATTCACGCCGAACTCAAGGTTGTGTGGTTTCTTGCGACTCTGATGTGAGAACTCGTGCCCGATAAAAGGTTTCAAGGCTAGTGCGATCGCCTACAAATCTCCAGTGCCAGGGTTCATAGCTGACACCCTGAGGATTATTTTTGGGAAACGATAGCTCAAAGTTAAATCGGGCTGCATTTTTTTCTAGCCAGTGAAAGGCAGAAGTTGTGTCAAACGTAGGCTCCAGATTGGTTTCAGGCTTAGAGCCATCCGCTAAATCGATCGCGTATCCGGTGTGATGTTCGCTGTATCCCGGAGGGGCGCTAACCTCCGCCCGCTCACGAGTTTGCTCACCCTGTTGGGCTTTCACGTCAAAGAATACATACTCCTGGTCGCTCACTGAGCGGAAGCCAGATAAAGGAACTAGCGTGACGCCATCGGCTCTTGCTGCATTCGCCATGTCTACAAAATGCTCAGCCGCCGGACGACGCAGCTTCACCGTACCGTCGGCAGTGATGTTCTCTAAGCTCTCGGCGGGTGCTTCGTCATAGGGGAGATGGCCTAATAAAGCATTAGACGGGAGGGGAATGCCCGTTTTCGTTAGAGCAACTTGAATGCCCTCTTGAGCATGAGATGTATTAATCGCTTGAGTAGTACCGGGAGTTTGGGTCAGCAGATTCAGCAGGCTCCCAACCAGGAGGGCGATCGCAAACCCAACTACACCCCACCACCAAAACGGCCATTTACGAGAAGGGCGATGGCTTACGACACTGGGAGCCGTTTCACGCAGTGCTTCAGGAATGTCATCTAAAGGTGAGGTTGAAAATTCAGGGGATTGCTCAGAAGAACCTGCGTTGTTCACAAATTACTCCATTCTGTGTCATCAGAACTGTTCGCCAAATTCGTCAGACATGATCGCCTTCAGAAATTCTGTAGCGAGCCAAACTTACCACGAAATCTTTCAAAAGTATTCCGTCTGATTGGGACTGGTAAGTACATAGACACCATTAAATACGAAGCCCCGGAAAGGGCGTGCCGCACCTTTTAGGGGTTTAATCGTGTCTAGCTACTTACAGCGATTTTCAATCGCTTAAAACCCAGTTATTTTTGCGAGAGCCGCGCTTCGTAAGGCTCCCACAAAAATAACTGTGGCTTACTGAATTGAAAAGTTGCTGTAGTTGAGCCTGGTAAGCCATAAAACTCACCTATCCAAATTCTAATCAGCACTCCAAACAAATTACATCAACCTTCTACAGGCGTTTCATGGATCTATCCGAAATATAGCTACCATCATTTATTAACGTGAGTCTCCAACAATGGGGTAGTAGTGCGCTGCACGACTACCCCATTGGGAAAACGAAGAGAAAACACGTTTTCTTAGGAGCTTCAGCCGAACGGTTTAGAATCAGGGGAATGACCGATCGCCATCTGCCGCCCCAACTGCATGTCTGCTCTAGAAGTTAATCTCTTAAAACTTTACGTTCCGCTGGTGGCATGGGTATCGTTAGGGCTGGTTTTAGGCTATACGTTGCCTCAACGGATTCCGCTACAGCTAGGCAAATTCTTATTCTGGATTGGCGTTCCGGTTAGTATTCTGGCATTTTTGCGGCAAGCTGATTTATCGGGCGCGGTGTGGGTTGCCCCGGCTGCGGCATGGGCAGCGATCGCCCTTGGCATTTTATTAGCCTGGCTCTGGATTAAATGCCAGACATATCTCCATCAGTGGCATGATCGAAACGCGATGCCGGGTTGGCTGAGTAAATTTGTGGGGCGATCGTCGCCGGAGTTTTGGAGCAGACCGACTCAGGGCAGTTTTCTGTTATCGTCTATGGTTGGCAATACTGGCTATTTGGGCTACCCTGTTACGCTTGCCTTGGTTGGCCCGCCGTATTTTGCCTGGGCGCTATTTTACGACACGCTGGGCAGCACACTAGGTGCGTATGGTGTGGGGGTGGCGATCGCCGCCCGATTTGGCATGAGTGCTCAAAACCATTGGCGATTGCTCCAGGCTATCGTGAGCAATCCAGCTCTGTGGAGTTTTTTCATTGGGCTGGGGTTTCGACGGGTGCCCTTACCATCGGCTGTTGAGGATGGGCTACGGCTCTTTGCCTGGACGGTCGTTGCCCTATCGTTGCTGCTGTTAGGAATGCGGTTAAGCCAGCTCACCTCATTGCGGAGTATGCAGCAGGCATCGGTCAGTTTGGGCATTAAGATGGTTCTCGTTCCCCTCTTGCTGGGTACCGGATTAGCTCACATTGGCATTCACGGCCCGCCGCATCTGGTGATTCTGCTGCAAATGGGAATGCCTCCTGCATTTGCCACACTGGTGATTGCGGAAGCCTACAATCTTGACCGAGAGCTAACCGTGACATCTCTGGCGCTGGGAACGTTGGGGTTGTTGGCTATGTTGCCAATCTGGGTATGGATAGGACGCTAAAGACTCAGACTGACGAATCAACTCAATTGCTGATAAAAATTACAGAAGGATAAGTTTTAATAAGTTTATACCCTTAATCAAAAAACAATTGTGAGCCAGACTGCCCTAAATCTTATTGCGATCGCCATTTTTACAATGGTTATGTCCGTCCTGCTAGGGCCGTGGCTCCATATATCACCGTTTATTCCAGCGATCGCCACCTTTGGCTTACTGAGCATCGCGACGGTAGATACGCTGAGCTGGCAAGGACAAGGAGCTACGCTGTTGGTTGATTGGGCAGCCCGCTTTTCTAAAGAGCATCGCGATCGCGTCTTGCATCATGAAGCAGGGCACTTTCTGGTCGCTCATTTGCTGCAAATTCCGATTACAGGCTATACCCTCAGCGCTTGGGAATCATTTCGGAAAGGACAGCCAGGGCTGGGTGGCGTGAGTTTTGGTAGCGATGAACTGGATGCAGAACTGGCACAAGGCAAACTATCTGATCAACTCATCGATCGCTACTGCACTGTTTGGATGGCCGGATCTGCTGCCGAAACCCTAGTCTATGGCACTGTTGAAGGGGGCACAGACGATCGCCAAAAGCTGCTTATCCTTTGGTCACAGCTTCGTCGTCCTGCTGAGCAGGGACTTCTTAAAGAACGTTGGGCACTGCTGCAAGCGAAAACGCTGATCGAAACCCACCGGGACGCTTATGATGCGTTGGTAGCCGCCATGGAAAATCGGGTATCGGCTGAAGACTGCAAGCAGCAAATCGAGCAGCACAGAATAGTGTCTGAAGGCGTGTGAGGTCAATAGACTAGCAACTAAAGTCGCGACTACCAAAACTAAGTCCGCCCAAATCGAACTCGCGTATTCCCATACATAAGCGAAGAGCACGGCCAGGCCATGCTCTTCGAATCAGATTCGTTTAATTTTCAATTTACTAAAAAATGCTGGACAAGATGTATTTTAGATGGTACAAATGTTCTTATGGCGTAGCGCTACTAACCTTACTCTATTCTTATGGAACCTCTCACAGAAGTCCAGCAACAACTCTACGATTGGCTGGTTGACTACATTAAAGAAAACCAACACTCTCCTTCGATTCGTCAAATGATGCGGGCGATGGGGTTAAAATCTCCAGCGCCAATTCAGAGTCGTCTTGATCACTTGCGGAACAAAGGCTATATCGATTGGACGGAGGGTAGAGCACGAACAATTCGCGTTCTTCAACCTCAAGGTGTTCCTATTTTGGGGGCGATCGCCGCTGGTTCCGTCGTGGAAGCTTTTCCCGATGTAGAAGAACGGCTTGATTTTGCCAGTTCCGTCTTGCGTCCTAATGATTTCGCCCTTAAAGTCAGGGGTGACAGCATGATCGACGCGCTGATTGACAGCGGGGATATTGTAATCATGCGTCCCGTACAAGATCCAAAATCCATCAAAGATGGCACAATTGTGGCCGCCAGGGTGGATGGTGAAGGAACCACGCTGAAGTATTACTATCGCAAAGGCAACAAAATTATTCTGAAGCCTGCCAACCAAAACTATTCCCCAATGGAATATCCGGCCAATCAGGTCAATGTGCAGGGTGCCCTTGTAGCGGTTTGGCGCGGTTACGAATAAAGCCTGACATTGCTACGCACTAAAGCCAACGAGCGCTTATACCAGCTCCTTCGCACGTTCTTCTTCTGGGCGCTGCTTTTGCGACGGTATTTGTCGATTTAAGACAATATTGCAAACCTGCTGTCTTAGCTGTTTTTTAACGCCTTCCTCTAGCCGTCTGCGCACGGCAGGGCCAGCAATTCCGGTTATCGGTAAGCCATGCATCTGTTGAAAGTGCATTACAGCTCGGCTAGTGCGGGAGCCATAGAATTCGTTGATAGGCAGTTGGGCCGCAACGGTTACGTTTAAGCTGTGCTGTAAATTGCGGATGAGCTGGCAAGCTTTATCAATCGTCGGTTGATCTAGCGTTCCGGTACTCTCCAGTTGATGTTCTGCCTGGAAGTCTTGAATGGCTGCCTGCGTATAAGCATCCAGGAGATTTCCGTAGTTGCCGCCATGTCCATCTGGCCCCAGATTGTATCCCAACCCATTCAGGACAGCTTTGAACTGGCTAAGCGTGTATATCATTTGGTGACATTCCTTACAAAGATCTAGAACGATGCGCAATAGATGAGCAAAGGCTGAATTAGCAGCGGTTCAGCCTTAATTCATGATCTAACCGTAGTTGGAATACAGGCGATCGCACCTCATCCCGCTGTGTCACCCAACAGCATGATTGTGTCATAAAGCGGTTTTGACAGATGGTTACGATCAAACCTGTTGTGCTAGTTGGAAGAAGCGATCGCCCTCAAAGCTTAAATACATCCACCAGAATCGCTCCCGGTTCCAACATTCGAGTCGATTGCGGCGAATCGTAGAGCACCATAAAGGCTTCAGATTTGCCAAAGCAGGGAAACAGCGTTAAACCTTCCGCTTTATCCGCCGTGGGATGAAACGGTAAATCGAGCAACGCGTCCAAACGGCCATCCCCCTGACACGATAAGCTATCGTTTTCCTGGCTGAGCGCATATTTCAACTGAAAGAGGCGAGTCGCGCCTGCCAGATCCATGGTGGGGCCAGCCAGGATTAAGAGATGATCGTCGTGAAAGCACAAATCTCGAATGCCCAATCCGTCTAAATCGACAAAATGCTTTTTGTAGCGCTGGCCCGTTTGCCTGAAGGGTTGCAGGGTTAAGATGCCAGGTTCAGTTTCCGCGACTTCAATCTCTAAAATAATCGCCCATCCTCGCAGTACGGGTCCCCGTAAACCCAGAAATAACCTGTTTCTATAAACAGCTAATCCTTCAATATCAAATCCATTTTCTTTACTGGGCAGCGTGTTAGCGACAAAGTCGCCTAAATGAACATCCTCTTTGAGGGCTTCAATCAACACATTGGTGTCCTGATGCCGCTGTAAACAAGCTGCCGTTAAGGCTTGATCTGATTTCTGGGGATGAGGACAAGATTTCAGCAGATTGCCATTTTGAATTGGAATTCGACCTAGCAGATAGCGATTGGGTTCCGTAGCGACTTCCTTGAGGCGACGGATGTCTTTAACTGCATTCTTACCCTTGGGTCGTTTTCGTTTCGTGCTGTGCGATCCGGCAATCCATAGGTAATGGGGGCTGTAATCCATGCCTTCAATATCAATTTCGCCACCCTGCTGATCTAACGATAGAAAATCGGCGATCGCAAATGATTTTTGGTTTCCATACACAAATGGATCAAGGGGTGAGAGCCGTTCAATAGTGTTTAGCTCATCTGATCCTGTCCACAAACTACCATCCGGTGAAATAGCCGCCGCTGAAATATTACCGATGAGATCGGGCGATGACTGATCAAATCGCAGCAGGATTCGACTGAGCAAGAAGGCGGAATCAACCATAGAACGATCGCTAAATTGAAGCTTGTGCTTCATTAAAGCTCAATTTTGCAGTGGGCCACCACGCTTCAAAATGAAACAGTGTAGGATAGCAATCGTCGCACAGGGGAAAGGAACAATGGCGAAAATCGTGCTGAGTGAGCTGAATGTTTATCCCATCAAATCGGCAGCAGGCATTTCACTACAAACCGCCGAAGTAGAGTGGAAAGGCTTGCGAGGCGATCGCCGTTGGATGCTGGTGGATGATCACAACCAGTTCATTACGCAGCGCACAATTCCCCAAATGGCCCTGATTGCGGTGGCGATGGACGCTGAGCAACTGCTGATCAGCGCACCTGGAATGGAACCATTGGCTGTTCCCTATCATCTGGATGGGATTGAACTAGAGGTTGAAGTGTGGGGCGATCGCTGTCGAGCTATATCTGCCGGAAATACAGCTCAGGAATGGTTTAGTCAGTTTTTAGGAATGTCGTGCCAGTTGGTGTATTTACCGGACGATTCAGTGCGTCCAGTTGATCCAGACTACGCCGTAGACCACAGTCGCGATCAGGTGAGTTTTGCCGATGCATTTCCGTTTCTGTTGATTTCAGAAGCATCGCTGCACGATCTCAACCATCGTCTTGATACACCCATTCCGATGAATCGGTTTCGCCCCAATTTAGTGGTTCAGGGCTGTGATCCGTTTGCGGAAGATCGCTGGCGCAAAATTCGGATTGGCTCTGTCGTGTTTCATGTGGTGAAATCATGCTCTCGCTGTGTGATTCCAACCATTGAACAAACTACAGCGGTTAAGAGTCAGGAACCGCTCAAAACACTAGCCACCTATCGTCTGCAAAACGGCAAAATCATGTTTGGACAAAACTTGCTGCAAGCCAATTTAGGGACTCTAGCGGTAGGCGATGAGATCGAAATTATAGATTGATGAAGCCCTACGTTTAAGTCGTGATGTAGGGTGACACCACAATTCTCAGTATGCAAATTAACGTAAATTCGATTGCGCCATCTCAGCCGCGCGACGCGCGGGGCAGCTTTTTGCACATTTGTCGAATTCACGTCAAATTAGCGGCAGTGCAA
>DATNPS010000335.1:0-7785 GCA_036703095.1 Crinalium sp.
AATCAGCAGAGCAGGGAAAGAAATCACGAAAGACAAGGTGAGCAAAATACCTCCTAGAAAGGGAGATTCTTGTATAGCAAGCAGTAGTAAGCCGTAAAGCACTCTATACAGACAGCTTATGAATTGATCAGAGCGAGCACCAGGCAAAATTAATGAGTTAAGCTTTAACTTAAGCGAGGAAAGAAAGACAGCAGTTGAATCGCGGTCAGAACAATGCCTAATACTGCACCGACAATTGTCTGCGCCAACGTGTGTCGCTTCAAAACGATTCGTGCTTGACCCACAAACAGCAGCAATAAATAGAAGGGAAGAACGCTCGCGCCAAATCGATACCTGAGTGCGATCAGAGAGCAAGCCATACTTGCTGTGTGAGTGCTGATTTTCCACCAATACGAAATGATGGCAACAATTAGTGTTTCTGTGGCATAACAAAACATTAAACCCTATATTAGCTTAGGTGCATGAGCAAACGATAAAGCAACGAAGCCAGTGAATAATACAATTGCCGCCACAATTAAGGGGATTTAAACGAAAATCGAGAAGCTATAATTCAGGCAGGGCTGCGATTGCTGATTCTGCAAGCTGTACAAACCGAGCAGCGGCGGCTTGTGCGAGGTGTTCAGGGTCGGTAAAGGTTTGAATGGTTGGCTTCACTAATTCCATCACTGGTTACCTTTCTGTTGTGAGTAGTCCATCGGATTAATTTGAGGGATACTTCAAATCAACAAGCCCAATATTTAGGCTGTTTTGATGGGTCGCAAACCCATCAAAACAGAGCAGTCTTGACAGGCAATTAGGTCAGTACAGGGGTGCGAATGGGTGCAGCCTGTTCACCATAAATATCCATGATTGTGCTGAGGAATTGCACTGCATCCGACTTGGAACGTTGGAAGGAATTGCGTCCGACGATCGAACCAAATCCTCCTCCGGCTTGAATGGCACGAGCTTCATTGAAAAAGGCATCATCAGTGTCGATCGGACCACCTGAAAAGATGACAATCCTCCGTCCATAAAAGGCACATTGCACCACATGACGCACTCGCTCAGTCAACGTCGCGATCGCGATTTGCTCTTTCTCATACACCTTGCGTGCTGCCTCCTGTTCAATATGTTCGTTCGGCAGTTTCACTTTGATGATGTGAGCACCCAACTGAGCTGCAATCTGAGCCGCGTAGCCAATTACGTCGATCGCCGTCTCACCCGTTTTGCTTAATCCCGATCCACGGGCATAGGACCAGATCATCACAACCAATCCACGCCGCTTCGCTTCTTCGGCACAGGCTCGAATCTGTTCATACATTTCAAATCGATGAGCCGATCCTGGATAGATGGTGAAGCCGATACCAACGCAACCTAATCTCAGTGCATCATCAACGCTGCCTGTGAGTGCTTGTGTGGGATCTGCCTCATCTAGCAATACATCGTGATCGTTGGCTTTGAGAATCAGGGGAATTTCGCCTGCAAATTCTCGCGCCCCCGCTTCTAGAAACCCCAGTGGAGCGGCATAACCATTGCATCCGGCTGCGATCGCTAACTCAAAGTGATAACGAGGATCGTAAGCCGGTGGATTGGGTGCAAAACTGCGAGCCGGACCATGCTCAAAACCTTGATCTACAGGTAAAAGGACGAGTTTTCCAGTTCCTCCTAATTTCCCGTGATTCAGCAATCTCGCCAGATTTGTTAATGAACCTGGATTATCGCTGCCATACCAACTGAGAATTTCTCTTACTCGTTGAGTCGTCATGGTCATCTCTCCTAAAAGTATTGTTCACTAAAACCTTTTTCCCTTCCCCCTGCCCCTCACCGCATATCCTGCCAGCAGCTTCGGCAAAACCAATGCATACGCTGATGACGGATGTGCCGTAGGAGTGGACTAGAACAGCAGGGACAGACTGTTTTGTTCACTGAAAGGCTAAACCGTTGCTCGAAAACGGTTCTTGGGGATTTCTGCTGGATTGCCATTGCCCAAGATGAACCATTCAACGGCATTGGCAAAACCTTCCTCTTCATAGGATGTCGTTACATACTGCGCCTGCTGTTGCACTTCTGTACTCGCATTCCCCATTGCAATGCTCAATCCACTTCGTTCAAACATCGGGACATCATTGGGCATATCTCCAATCGTGGCAATCTCCTGTCTAGGGATTCCGAGCAGTTGTGAGAGGCGATCGACCACAAATCCTTTATTGGCGCGGTGATGTGTCACGTCTAGGTAGTAGGGTTGCGATCGCGCCGCAGATACCTGTTCACCACCACCCGAACTAGCTCCTGCCTGACAGCGAACTTGCTGACTAAATGCCTGCTGAACATCTGTTTCGCACTTAGCAACGGCATCCAAGTCATCACTAACGCCAACGACTTTGACAACGTTATCGAACAAACCATCAAAGCTAGAAACAACCTTTGGTGGAAACTTAACCGTCCACTCTTCGCGATCGACATGAGGACCATGCCGCTCATGCACAAACCAATCCTTCCCTCGATAAATCCAAACATCAAGATGGTGGGCAGTAATCATTTTGATGACTTCTTGAACAGTGGTTGCGGGTAAGACATTTTCCTCCAACGTTGAGAAGTCAGGATGGACAAACAGACCACCATTAAATGCCGCGATCGGTTCTGGCAATTTCAGGGCATCCACAATCATTTTCATCCCTAATGGTGGACGACCACTGGTAATCGTGAAGCGAATGCCTGCATCCCAAAGTTTATGAACAGCAGCACGGGCGCAATCCGTTAGGATTTTCTCTTTTGTTACAAGCGTGCCATCTACATCTGCTAGCAGCAGTGAAATTTTAGGTGGATTGGGAGAACTTATTGGGTTCATGATAAAAGGCTTGGTTGTTGATTGTTGGTGCTCAATTTATTAATCTGCATCTAACACCGGATACCGAAACCGTTTCACTTTGCTAAAGGGGCTTGAGAGGTATTTAACGAGGTTTGGCGAATGGCTAACAATTCTTTTAGTGCCTGCTATAAGGAGCATTTTTGATTGAAGCTGCTGTGGTAATCGTGTCTTCGGCTCTGATTAGTTGGGAAGTTGCTATCACACTGCAAATGGCTAGAAAACTAATCTTGACAATGCACCATTTATGTTTAATCAACATTGTGCTTTTCCTTTAAATAGCTGATTGATTTCTGATTTGACTACCAAGCTAAGGCAGGACAAGATTCAGAGAAAAGCCGAAGGAGGTTGAGAATAAAAGTTCGCGATGTATTACCTCCAAAAATGATGAGTAATAGTACAACTACTATTTTTAGTAACTACCCTCAATTCCTTTGTTGGGTTGTTTGAATGAAAAGCCATCGCTTTACAAAAACATTGATACATTGGTCTGGAAAGAATTTGCAAACTAACTTAGCATCAACCTTGGTGTATTTCCCTTAGCTTTGAATCAGTTGTCTTCATTGTTCAACTTTCATTCGATTTAGAACAGCCAAATTTTTCAAGTTAAGATGCAATTTAAGCGTTCTATAACTTGTCGGGCAAGAGTTGCACTCAGGAAAAATCATCCGGGAGAAGTCTTAGGCTATCGGAGAAGTCAACATCGCCTTGCTCGATCGCCTTCCGGAGAACTCCCTTATAAACCATGAAGCCGTTTCTCCTTAGAAAAGCTGGGAAGGATCTTTGCCAGCATGGAGACTTTATCAGCAGTTAGATTGTCAAGCGATCGCCCCTCCAAAAAGCGCTCAATATCCAGATTGAGCTTGCCGAACTGCTTCCGGAGCGGGCTAGCGAGTCCTTCTCGCGAATACAAGTTTGGATTCCGTTGCCACGTCCGATAGAGCCAAAGGGTACTCAAAGCGGTTATCACAACGGTAAACAAGTATTGCACGGGTGCAGACAGCAACTGAATAAACTGGCGTCCGCTAAAAATGAAGAAGAAATTGAAAATAAAAAACGAAGTAGCCAACGACCAATCGGACGTAACCGTAGTAGAGCCATTGCTGTTCGGGCTTGGTGACACCTTCCCAGTAGGAGCGTTCCGCATCGATATCAATGCAGATACTTTGACAAGCTACGCAAGCACTATGCTCTTTCTGCTCCGGATTCACGCTGCGGCACATTGATTGGGTAATCGTTTGGCGATCGCGCTGGCAAGAGGTCTAATGATTTGAATACAACTCAGACAATCGATCGCACTACACCACCATCAACCCGTAAGGCTGCACCATTAGTAGCAGACGATAAGGGGCTAGCGACAAATGCCACCAGTGCCGCCACTTCCTCTGGTGTAGCGAACCGTTTGATCAGCGAAGATGGACGAATTGTCTCAAAGAACTCTTTCTCTACCTGTTCGGGAGTAATCGATTGGTCTTTTGCCAATCCTTGAATAAAGTCTTCGACACCTTCCGAGCGAGTAGGACCGGGAAGCACCGAGTTGACGGTGACATTGGTGCCAACAGTTGTCTCTGCTAAACCACGAGCTAGTGCTAGTTGTGCGGTTTTCGTTACGCCATAATGAATCATTTCTGCTGGAATATTTATGGCAGACTCACTAGAGATGAAGATAATGCGTCCCCAGTTCTTTTGCAGCATCAACGGTAAGTAATGTCGCGACAGCCGCACGCCGCTGAGGACGTTTACTTCTAAGAATTTCATCCACTCGTCATCGGAGATTTCTGCAAAGGCTTGAGAGCCGTAGATTCCCAGGTTGTTTACCAAAATATCTACTTCTGGGACTTGCTCGAACAATTCCTCTGTTCCTGCAAAGGTTCCGAGGTCTGCTACTACGCCCTGAAGTTTGGCCTCAGTTACGGTTTGTTTAATTTGCGCGATCGCGCCATCAACTCGTTCAGTAGTACGTCCATTGACGATCACGGTTGCCCCTTCTTGAGCGAGGGCAGTAGCGATCGCTAACCCAATACCCGCTGTAGAACCGCTGACCAGAGCCGTATGAGCTGTTAGTTTAAGATCCATCTGTAGTTTACTCCTTTGACATCAAATCAAACGATGTCCACCGTCAACATGCAGCACTGTTCCCGTGGTGAAACCATTTTGCATCAAAAACAGAACGGCATCTGCTAAATCGTTAGGTTGACCTACGCGTCGAGTTGGAAGCTGCTTACCCAGGTTCTGGAAAAATGCATTGCGCTCCTCTTCGGGCATTTCATTCCAAGATGGTGTTTCCACCACTCCCGGTGAAACCACATTGACACGAATGGGAGCGAGTTCAACAGCTAGAGAGCGTGCAAAAGCAGCCAAAGCTCCATTAGCCGCCGCCACCATTGATGCGCCAGGAAGCGGTTTCCAGGCAGCAACTCCAGAGAAGAACGTGATGGAACCGTCTTTGCTCAGGCGAGGAGCCGCGTGTTTGACGGCGTAAAATGGACCGAGGATTTTGCTGGCAATAATTTCTCTAGCTGCTGCACTGTCAAACTCTTGAATGGGGGAGTATGCTAAGTTGGCAGCCGTCGTGACCAGATGATCCAAGCTGCCAACTTGCTCGAATAGGTTGACAATTGCACCTTCATCTGAAATGTCTGCGGTAATAACTTGTGAACCGTGTCCTACCTCTGCTGCTGCTTGTTCAAGGGATGCAGAGTTTCGCCCCACTAACGTCACCTTAGCACCTGCCTGTGCTGCGGTTTTGGCAGTGGCTAAACCCATACCAGAACTCGCTCCGATAATTACAACCTTTTTACCTGAGAGTGACATAATTGTGCTTCTCCTATTCATGAATACTTGCTACGGATGCTGTTCTTGCTCCCCCCTTGAGTTCGGGGGGTTGGGGGGGGTAGAGGTGTAGCGCTATTTTATGAAATTGGAATTACTCTCGCCATTGCCGACCATCGCGCCAGAGCAGTTCGTCAGCATCTTTCGGTCCCCAACTTCCTGCCGCATAGTTGGGAAACTCTCGTGCTGGTAATGCGCTCCAAACATCCAGAATTGGGGTAACGACACTCCAACCCAATTCCACGTTGTCCGCTCGCTGAAATAGCGTGGCATCGCCAATCATGCAGTCATAGAGCAACGTTTCATAGCCTGTGCTGGGGGTTGAGCCAAAGTAATCGGCGTAGCAGAAATCCATATTCACGCTGCCCATCTGCACTGTCGGACCAGGAATCTTTGCGCCAAATTCAAAGTTAATTCCCTCGTCGGGTTGAATGCGGAGGACAAGGAAATTGGGCGTTAATTGATCGACTGAAGTTTGACGAAACAGCAGTGAGGGAACCCGCTTAAACTGAACCGCCACCTCAGTGGTACGCTTCGGCAACCGTTTTCCAGTTCGGAGGTAAAACGGCACATCTGCCCAACGCCAGTTATCAATCGTGAGCTTTAAGGCTGCGTAAGTTTCAGTGGCAGAATCTGGAGCAACGCGCGGTTCCTCTCGATAAGCCGGAACCGATTTCTCGTTTATCGTCCCCTCACCGTACTGCCCTCGCACCGTATGACTTAGCACGTCTTCAGGCGTTAAGGGTTGAATCGCTTTCAGCAGTTTCGATTTTTCATCTCGAACAGCATCCGCGTCAAACGAAACGGGTGGTTCCATTGCCGTCATTGACAACAATTGAAACAAGTGATTTTGCACCATATCGCGCACGGCACCCGTACCTTCGTAAAAATTGCCTCTGCCTTCTATTCCAACCGTTTCAGCTACCGTAATCTGCACATGATCGATGTACTGACGATTCCACACCGATTCAAACAAGCTATTGCCAAAGCGAAACATTAGGATGTTCTGAACCGTCTCTTTACCCAGGTAATGATCGATGCGATAAATCTGGCTTTCCTTGAGTACGCTGCCAATGTGCTTATTTAATGCCCGTGCAGATTCAAGATCGTGTCCAAATGGCTTTTCGATGATGACTCGTCGCCAATAGTCTTCTGTTTCTTCAACCAGTCGGGCTGCACCCAGTTGCGAAACGATATCGCAGAAAAAATTAGAGGACGTTGCCAGATAGTAGAGGTAATTGCTTTGAGTGTCGCACTCTTGGTCAACTTGCTGCAACAAGTTTTGCAGTTGATGGTAAGTGTTGGGGTCTTGAAACTCACCCGATAAATAATAGAGACGTTGCTCAAGTTGCTGCCATAGCTGGTTGTCAACCGAAACAGTGGCAAACTCCTGTATCTCCTGACGCAGCTTGTGACGAAAATCGTCCTGACTCATTGAGGTATGAGCAACTCCGACAATCGCAAAGTCTTTTGGCAATAACTTGGTGTGTGCCAGATTGTAGAGTGCAGGCATGAGCAGGCGTTTGGTTAAATCTCCAGCAGCACCAAAGATGACGATCGCACAAGGTCCGGCAGGACGAGCTGAGGCTGTAACCGAATCAGAGTTAACGGCGGTTGCAACGGTCATGATGTTATCTCCGCGTGTTCTTCAATATGTCCGCCAAACTGATAGCGCATTGCAGACAGCACCTTAGAGGCAAATTCATCCTCCCCTCTAGAGCTAAACCGCTGATAGAGAGCGGCACTAAGTACGGGTGCAGGCGTTCCTTCATCGATCGCAGCCGTAATCGTCCAGCGTCCTTCGCCAGAATCCGATACCCGCCCTGCAAACTTGGCAAGGTGCGGATCGTCGAGGAGAGCGATCGCACTCAAGTCCAACAGCCAGGAGGCAATCACACTACCGCGTCGCCAAACCTCGGCAATGTCGGGCAAATTAAAGTCGTACTGGTAGCGTTCTGGATCGCGTAACAGAGTTGCTTCCGCACTAGCAGCCCGTTGCTGTTTGCCCACGTTGGCATGTTGCAGAATGTTGAGTCCCTCCGCATACGCTGCCATAATGCCATATTCGATGCCATTATGCACCATCTTGACAAAGTGTCCAGCACCAT
>DATNPS010000339.1:0-12250 GCA_036703095.1 Crinalium sp.
TGAGTGTCAGGAGCAGACTGTGCGAGAAACCCTACGACGATGGCAGAAAGGTGGCTTAGGAGGATTATGGGATACACCTGGACGGGGGATGAAACAGCGATGGTGTGAGACCGACATGCAGTATCTAGAAGAGCGTTTAGACCAAGACCAACGCACCTACAACAGCGTTCAATTATCCGCCCTGTTGGAGCAACAGCGAGGGGCGAAACTGAGTGCAGACCGGGTTCGCCGGATTCTGCAAAAAAGGGGTTCCACTGGAAGCGTACCCAGCACCGCCAGCAGAGCCACCCGAACCCAGAGTACCAACAGCGCAAGCAAGCTGACCTCGACACACTAGAATTGGCAGCACAGGAGGGACACATCGATCTGAAGTACCTAGATGAAGCGCGGTTCTGTTTGTATAGTCCCGTCAGTTACAGTTACAGCCGAGTTGGGACTCAAAAGCAGTTAGAACAAGTGCCGACGCGCGGCAATCGCATCAGTATTTTAGGACTATGGCAACCGGACAACACCTTTGAGTATGCGCTTGCCCAAGGTGGATTCGATGGTGAAAGTTATATCCAAGTGATGAATTGGATTGCTGAGCAAGCCGCTCTGTCTGTGGAGAAAACTGGATGCTTAACGGTTGTAGCGCAGGATAACTGTTCGATTCACAAGTGTGACTGGTGCGGCAACACTGACAACGCTGGCAAGAGCAAGGGTTATTGCTGTTCTTTTTACCGCCTTATAGTGCTCACATGAATCGGATTGAAGATCAGTGGCATCAACTCAAAGCGCATGAGATCGCAGGACAGATGTTTGAAGATGAGTACGATTTAGCAATGGCAGTGATCAAAGGAATGGAAACACGAAGTCAAACAGGAGGATATACTCTTGGCGTTTTCGGTTTAATTCTGCCTAGCTACTTAACTAACTCCTCGACTACTACAACCGCATGTCGGGTAACAGGGGCTTTGCCCCCAGCCAAGGTTCCACCCCTGCATCCCGTTTAGCCAGTCCCTCGACTGCTATGGAACACAGCCCTTACCTTCCTGGGCAGGCAGTAGGATGATTCAATGAATTTTGCACACCGAACGTGGATGAGTTAGCAATCAAAATAACCTCTCCGGCAGGATTGACCTGCCATTCAGTCGCTTCGGTGATGGAGGTAGGACTGGCAGAGAGAGACTCTACCTGCTGGGTATGGGATGTGGAATTAGGCAGTCCACGATCCGTTTGCTGAGGCACAACCAGCCTGCGGCGATCTTGCCAGCGAGCATCCTCCTCTAGCTGTTGTTCAGGATTGGGCGGCAACCCTCCGCGACCACTGATGATGAACGAGTTACCCTGATCAGCAAGACAGCCTTGAGCAATTAACCGAGAAGAGTCTCCTAGCTCAGTTGGCAATTCCACTAAACCTGTAGTTGGGTCGGTGCCTGCGGTGATGACATCGATCGCCCCACTTAAAGAAGAAGTCGCTCCGGTAGCCGTAATATCGCTCAAGGGGGTGGAGGTCAGTCTGGGCTGAATGCCAAAGAGAGAAACGGCAGTGATGCTGACATTACCACCGCGAAAATCTTCAGAGTTGGCACTGATATTGCTGTCTTCGTTGGAGACTGCCAGTATAAACCGAGTATCAATCGCGATGTTGCCGCCCGGAATGCGGCTGCCCGTCGCATTTGTTGAAATATTGCTGCCATTGCGTAAGAGGATGAGGGGCGATCGCAAATTGATATTGCCACCGCCGCCAGAGGTATCTGCCCGAATGCTGCTCCCATTATTGAGAAAGATGCGATCGGCATTGACAAACAAAGAACCTGCCCGTCCTGCTCTGGAACTGCTCACTGTCACTTCCGCCCGGTCTTGAATATTTAAAGTTCTGCTCTGAAGTGATAAGTTTCCGCCATTGCCGCTACCGCCTGTGCCTGCCGCAATCACCGAGCCATCGCCAGTCAGTGTAATGGATTCTGGAGCGGCGATCGTCAGTTGTCCGCCCCGCCCCCTGCCGCTGGTGGAGGTAGAGATTTGGGCACCCGCCTGAAGGTTGACCCGCAGCCGCTGCTCGTTTGCGCGGGATCGAATGGTCAAACTGCCCGCATCTCCGGCACTGCTCGTTCCAGCAAACAAACCACTGGTTGACCCAGACACCTGCAAGTCTGGTGTGCGGACGGTGATGTTGCCCGCTCGACCACGACTAGAGGTTGTTGCCAGCAATCGTCCACCACGGCTTACCCCCACTGTGTTAGCGCTGACGGTGATGTTGCCTGCGTTGCCATTGCCATTGGTAGACGCTGAGAGTTGAGCGTTATTGAGGACTGAGAGCGATCGCGCCCTGATATCAATATTGCCACCGCTGCCGACTCCCCCAGGCTCGCGTGTCGTGATAGCATCGCCACCATTAAATGAAACAGCACCGATCGCCCGAATTTGGATATTTCCGGCATTGCCCTGCCCCTCTGAGTTTGTGTTGATTCTTCCCCGCTCAGACACCGCAAGTGAACCCGTTGTGATGCTAACACTCCCTCCATTTCCGACTGATCCTGCTGTCGTTGAGGTAAACACTCCACTGGGTCGGTCAGGACGAGTCGGGGCTGTGCCACGAATTTGCACAGCATCCCGTGCATGAATCGTGACGCGCCCGGCATTGCCTTGCCCCTGTGTGGAAGTATTCACAGCACCTCCATTGGTCAAAAACAGTGAGCCAGTGGCGATCGTTACATCTCCGCCTTGCCCCACACCTCTAAACCGATCCTCTTCGCCGGGTGGACCCACAGCTCCTGCATTCACTTGTGTATAGATAGTGCTACTTTGTGTGAAAAGAAGGTTTTCGTTTCCGCGTCCGTTGGGGTTTTCACCATCCAAAGAGACAATATCGCGGGCATTAATCGTCACATCGCCTGCATTTCCAGTTCCACGAGTGTTGGTGAATAGCCGAGCACCATTCGTGATGAAAAGCGATCCCGTTGTGATGTTGACGTTACCACCATTGCCAACACCAAACGTGCTAGTCGTTAAATCAGTGCGAGAATCTGGAAGACCAGCAGAATTCCTGAAAAGGATGGTGTCGCGGGCATTAATCGTCACATCGCCTCCATTACCCTGCCCACTGGTGCTGGAGTTGACTCTCGCCCCATTAGTAACCGATAGCGACCCCGCTGTGATGTTGATGCCACCAGCATTGCCAATCGCGTCTGAAGTTACAAGATTGTAAATTCCACTGGGACGACTACTGCTTTCACCCTCGACAGAGACAGTATCGCGAGCATGGATCGTTACACTGCCGATATCTCCACGTCCCTGCGTGTAGGAAATCAGTTGACCGCCACTGGTCAGAGAAAGCGATCGCGTCATGACATTGATATTGCCACCGCTACCCGCACCATCTGATTCCACGAAATTCCATGCTCTAGCGTTATTCTCAATAACAATGCGCTCACCCGCTGTGAGATCAATGTTGCCAAGTGTTCCCTGTCCTACCAGTGATGCGATCACGTTACTCTCGTTGAGAGTAATAGAACCTGTTGCATTTAGCTCTAAATCTCTCGTTTGATTATCGGATAGTTGTGATTCACCAGGAATTCCGCCCTGAAGTAAGCTTCTGGTGATATCGATATTTTGGGCAACAATTCTCATACCGCCATTTGCACCCGTTACATCAATGCCACTACTGCTAAGGGTGACATCTGCTCGCGCTAACTGATTGGGAAAACTCAAATTGAGGTTGTTGCCATCGATGTTCAGCCCGACCCTTCCTGATCCAGCAACGCTTCCCAACTCCACCCGACCCCCCAGAGCCTGCAAATTCGATCGCTGGATGGTGACATTGCCACCCACTAGCGCCAACGTTCTGCCCGGTTGCACCTGAAAATAGGGTTGAGGGGTGAGAGTAATCGTGTAAGGTCCATAGCCAGAAAAGTTTCGTCCATTCCACCCACTTAAGGGTAAGCCTGCACCGAGACCATCGGGATCGCCAGATGATCCAAAGATAGAACCCTGTGGACTACGGGGATCAATATTGTAGGGGGAAATGCCCAAGTAGTAGATGCCAGAAGCGGCAGGAATGAAAGGTTCGTTTAAGGGCACAGTTGATTGGCTGGTGTTGGCACTATCATCGTTACTCGTTAAGCCCAAACCTCTATTATCAAATAAGAACAACTGGGTATCTGTGCCCGGTCCCTTAACGGTGCTTGCCCTAAAGGGCACACCTTCTGTTAAGTACAATTGGTACAGATCAACATCGTTGTTATTGTCTAAATTGCCATTAATTGTATTAATGCCTGTTCCATTTGTCGCGTTGTTAATCGGCTGGGCTGTATTGAGAAACTGATCGGCATCGCTCACTTCAGTAAATGAATTTTCAGGAGTCCCTTGCATAACAATGTCTCCTTCTTGACCCGTAAACTGTAAGCCAATAGGCACACTAATCGTCAGTAAGGGAGAAGCCGAGGGATTAACGGCACTAAACTCGGTTCCATCTGAAAATTGAATACTGCTGGCTGTACTGGCTACAAACGAGCCACCTATATTTAAACTGGCATTTGGACCTAACAAAATGCCGTTTGGATTCAGCAAAAATAGATTCGCCGTACCATTTGCCCGAATCAAGCCGTCAATATTTGAGATTGCCCCACCCGTAACACGACTGAAAATATTTTGCACATCAGCTGCATTATTGAAGTAGGCAGAACCCCCTGTTGGTATAGAAAACGATTGAAAGCTGTGAAAGAGATTGCCCCCTCGCCTTGCTCCACCATCAATCTGAACGTTGGGATTGCCAGAAACTTGCGATCGCTCTCCCGCAGGCAGTGTGTTGTCAGGAATCACTTGAGCGGCGATCGGTTGAGCACAAAAACAGACACTCATAAGACTGCCCATCCAAACCCCAGCTTGTAAGGGCGATCGATTCATACTGCTACCTTGGGTCTATGAGGGCGATCGAGAGGGAAAAATTAGGGGACATTCACAATCGGTTTGGACCCAGGGTTGTGAAGCGTAGACCCAAATCTTTTCCCAGCACCTAACAATCTCGTTCTATCCTAAAGCTAAATTGGTTGATTGATTCACTTATCTCAGTGCCAATTCTACGGTAGATGTTCTGCATACTGTTGAATCAAGCTTGCAATTAACCCAGTCCAGACTATCTGATGGCTTGCTCCAAGACCTGTGCCGTTGTCCCGGTTTCAGATACAGAGCGGCATGGGGCTACCAATTTAAGCTGGGACAGTAGGTAGGGCAAAGAGTGTAGCCTTTGAATGTTAGCAACGCTGCTGATAATTGTGACGAGTTCAGGAATGCGAGGAGCTTTGAGCCGCGCTACTGTACAACCCGATTCTTCTGAATGATAGGTGATTCGCTCGACTTACTACTTCTTGAAGGGATTCTGTTGGGGCAATACGAGATTCCATTGCCGTAGAGGGTGGCGGTGAGGGTAAAGTAGGGGTGAAGCGCGAATCAACACATCAGCGCCATTCAGAACACCATCAATGGTGCTCTGAATAGCAATAGAGCTTCACCGATGATCGATAAAGTGATGCTTTAGAGCGATCGTATGACTATCGGGGGAGTCGAGTTGGTTCTCGGTAAAGACCTCTGAACCCAACGCTCGGCAGTATTTTCGCTCATGTATGCTCGATAGTAGTTCACACTGGATCGCTGGAGAGATGATTACTCGTGGTGGAGTTCAACATCGTTATTCTCAAGCAGAATAACTCGTGCTTGGCAGCAGAACATGTCAATTTGAATTGCAGACGCGCAGAGCACTGTATGAACTTGGCATTGCCAAGCCCATACGAACCTTGATACGCCCAATGCTTTGTTCAAATCGGTATCAAAAGCTCATAGAACGTAAACAATTTGTTCTATGGTCGGGTTTATTTTAGTAGTTCTCTTAATAGTGCCTAATAGGCTTCAAGAGAGATTTTGCTATTGACTATTTCTATAGCAATGATTACTAAAGCTTTGTCATACTCTCATCTTTCACCAGTACATCTGCTTCATGTTTTAACCTCAACTCATTGCCGATCGAGGCCATTAAGATAATATTAGGTATCGCGACGATAACATTAGGTATCGCGACTGCTTAACTTGGCTCAAAAGTAAGTATACCAGCACATCTGGGCGCAATAATGGGATTGCATTAAACTAGGCGGGACAGTCGCCTGCGCAGCTTGTCTGCAAAACCGGACGTGAACCGTTAGATTCATCCGGCTTCTCAACACCTGGGTGCTGTTTCCGTAAACCGTGGCCGGAGAAATAGAAGAGAGCTGTATCAGGATATTGATCGTCCCCTGGTTTAAACAGTCTGACCAGAGCATCTTCTAGCTCTGCTAGAGATACGGTAGCAACATTAGGATTAGCATTTCAAGAACTGTTACAGATCAAAAGATAAGCATTGTAGCGATCGCCTGTATGGTCTTCATGAAAGACTGGGTTGGAATTATTAGGGTCATTCATTATCACTCACTCCCCACAGATGATCTACTGTGTACACACAAGTTGGAGAAACTATCCACACAAGTCCTGAAACCCGATCCCTGTCTAGGTGTGATTTCACCGCTGTAGAAATCCGGATTCTCGTCCCGGCTCGTGTTGTCATTTTCAAAAGTATATTTCCTGTTCGTAGCAAAAATAATTTTTTCTGAAAATGTTGCCTAAAGTTTTAGGAAAGAAAAAACGGCTATTCTTTAGTAGTCCTACTATTCCTGGTTTTCAAGTTTCTTCCGTCATGAATTAACACCTAGACAGGGGTCGTCCTGAAACCCCTATAAAAGCCTCTCTGAGACAAAAGAATTTTCAATTAGTGACGGCTTATTGAAAATAGTGGACGTGAAATCAAGGTTGTGAGAAACTCATCTTCTTACAAGACGAAATAAAGTTCGGCTTTTGTGTACACGTTTGTGTACACGGTAGACTACAGATGGCGAGGATAGATCAGGAGATGTTGGTGAACTTAAATCTTGCATCTTTCTCAGATCGGCGGATTTGGGCGGCACATAGCGCCGTCCAAATCTACACCATTTGCAGAAGCGCTCGTGCTCTTGTAAATGGTGAAAAATCTAAGATGTGTGAACAGCGATCGCCATCCTTCAAAACTATAGCCGTAACTATAGCTGTAGCAATTGGTATTAGAACAGGATGCAGTGACGGAACCTCTATTACTTCGGCAATATTTGAGACTACCTAAACCCCAAAAGCTTTATAGTGGGGCGCGCGAAGCGCGCCCCACTATAAAGCCTATTAAATTGCCGAGGTAATAGCTGGAAACAAAAACCGCCTCTTTGTTGTTCCATGCCCTAACAGATGTGGCGGTAGCTATAAACATCAGCCTGCATAATTGAATGAAAGGGTACATATGAATGTTTGAGGTGTAGAACATAGCAACGCTGTGGCTCCTTTGGAGGACATTTGATGCACTGCCAGTCATCGCGTCATATTTATGCTTTATTGGTTGGCATCGATCGCTATCCGGCTCCAATTCCATCTCTACAAGGATGCGTCAATGACACTATTGCATTACAGCAGTATTTACAGAATCGAGTGAATCAGGAGCAAAGCCTGCTTCATCTGCTCACATTGCGAAATGAAGCCGCCACTCGACAAGCCATTATTAATGGATTTCGCCAGCATTTGTGTCGCGCAGGCCAAAACGATGTAGTGTTGTTTGCCTATAGCGGACACGGTTCGCAAATCGCCACACCCCCTGAGCTATGGCATCTAGAACCCGATCGGTTAAATGAAACGCTGGTTTGCTACAACAGTCGCACTCAAGCCAATTGGGATTTAGCCGATATTGAGCTGGATCAACTCATTGCAGAAGTGGCTGAACGAAATCCACATATTACTGTGATCTTGGATTGCTGTCATTCTCAGTCAGGCACTCGCGATTGGCAAGCCGCGACAGTGCGCCAAATCCCTATTGATGAGCGAGAACGACCGATCAGTAGCTACATCATTGCTTCGGAGCAATCCGTTCGGGCGATCGCATCTCCCCCCTTTAGCCCACCACTCCGACAACTTCGTCGTGGCCGCCATATTGTATTAGCAGCTTGCCGCGAACGAGAAGCTGCTAAAGAATATCGTGTGAATGGAGAGAAACGAGGTGCTTTTTCATATTTTTTAATCGATGCACTCAAACGTGCTAATCGACCGTTAACCTATCGTGATCTATTTAATCAGGCACGTGCTTTAGTGTTGCTGAGCGTGGCCGACCAGCATCCACAGTTGGAAGCCACCCATGTGGACGATCTAGAACAACCATTTCTGGGTGGCGTGGTTGAACCCTGTCTACCCTATTTCACTGTGTCGTATCACAAGCAGCAGGGATGGATCATAAACGGTGGTGCAGTTCACGGTCTGCCGTCTGCAACAGAAGACGATGCGATCGCACTAGCCATCTTCCCGCTTGACAGTCCACCAGAACACTTGCAGCGTATTCCAGAGGCGATCGCACAGGCTACTGTAACAGACGTGCTGCCTCACCTGAGCCGGGTTGAAATTCAACCAAAGAGCGATCGCTCCCTTGATACAACTCAGATCTACAAAGCGCTTGTGATTCACCAGCCACTACCGCCCATCCAAATTTTATTGGAAGGAGATATTTCTGGAGTTGAGCACCTACGCCAAAGCTTGAATGCGTCCGGTTTTGAATGGCCCTCTTCACTCCGTCTGCACATTACAGAGAATCGGGAATCTGCCGAGTTTTGCATCCTTGCGCACGATGAGCGCTACTCGATTATTCATCTTCCAAACAACCATCCTCTTGTTTCACCCATCGCCAACTACGCCCCATCCAGTGCTGCTCAAGTTTTGCAGCAACTTAGCCACATCATTCGCTGGTTCAGGATTGCAAATTTAACGAATTCAGTCACTAGCCAGATTGATCCAAATGCGGTGCAGCTTTGGGTTGAATGGTATACCGGACAGACTATCGAGCGCTATCAAGCAAGCGACTTGCCAGACGGACAGGTGTTCTTGCACTACCGAGACACTCAAAAGCCAACCTTTCGCGTCAAGTTAACCAATACGGCCCAGCAGCCGTTGTACTGCGTCTTGCTGAATCTGACGGGCCGTTTTGCAATTCACACGGGTTTGCTGGCAGGTGGCGGAATTTGGCTGGAACCGGGGCAGGAAGTTTGGGCCTACTTTGGTAGATCGATTTATGGCGTGCTTCTTGATGTGCTTTGGCAACAGGGCGTGACGGAATATCGAGATATTCTCAAGCTGATAGTAAGCACAGCAGAATTTGACGCGACGCTGCTGGAGCAAAGTCATTTAGATACACCCTATACCCCTTCCTTCAGCCCAACTCATCGCAGTCGAGGCACGTTGAAATGTCTACTCAGCCAGGTGACTCCACGCGATTTACAGCCACAAGCTGATGTCTATGATGATTGGGTAACACATCAGGTGCTCTTTCATCTGATTCGCCCTCAACCTGCTGTCTCGATCAGCCCCTCTATATCAGTCGCATTGGGATATGGAGTAACCTTAGCACCACATCCTTCATTTCAGGCTCAAGTTCGGCTCACATCGGTTTCACACATTGGCCGTACTATAAAACGCAGCACTCAAAATTTACTACACGAAGCGTTTTACGAAGATTTGGCAGGCACTCTGAAACCCTTTTATATTACGCCCGCAATTGGAAACGATCCGGGGTTAAGTGCACTGGAATTGAGTAATATCAGAAATTACGAGAGTATTACTTCAGCAGATCCTCTCACGATTTGGATTGAAACCCGCATTAGCCAAGATGAAAAGATTGTAGCGATCGCCCACCACGCTCAATCCAGTTCTATTGTTGGTTATAGCAAGTTAAACCGAGAGACAATTGAAATCAGTCTAGAATCTCTTCCCAAAACGTCTTCTGATGGTTCTATCGATCAATCAGAAATACTCTACATTGAGTTTTGCAAACTTCAAAAAAATCATCAGATGTTATCTAAAACATCTGCAAAAAGCCCAATTCTTAAACCAAGAGTTAAGTCTTTAGAAGGCTCTCTCGGTTCGGATTCAACATCTACGCCAGCAACAGGAACAAAAGAATTTAATTTTCTCTTCAAATCAATCTCTGAAGGCAGAAAAATTAAATTTATAATGAATAAATATTTCTGGCAAACGAGCTTGGCGATCGCCATGATATTGTTATTGGCAATACTGGGAATCAAATTTTTAGATCGTTCTCAGTCGTCTCGACTCAAACGCCAGAGTTTAATTTTTCCTGAAATTAAATACGATGTTTGATTAGTAGTCACAGCAATTCATTCAACTCAAAATATCCTGTGCATACACCTTCTTAAGCCCCTATGATTGCCTCTGTTGATTATTTAGCTCAACGGATTTTTCCATCAGTTCATTCGCAACTTTATGATATCTCGCGTGAAGCATCTGATCTCACGCCTGAACAAAAACTGGCCTATCGACTACTGACACTCGCCAATCGGCCCTTCACCAGATGGGAACGATGGCTGGGGTGGAGACTAAATGCATCTGGACAACTGGGACGCCTACTGATGCATCACAAATTAGCCCTGAACGCAGAACTGGCATCCCAATGGAGTCGAGCTGATTTCTTTTGGCGGCAAGTGCAACTGGATTTCAAGGCTTTATCTAAATCTCCAGCCGTATGGCGATCGATTGTGTCAGCGATCGCTTACGACACAGATACCAAGGCGACCATTGAGCCAATGCAGTTGCGGCAGCGGATTGTAGATGAACTGCTAATTGATACACACTGCGCGTTTTATAACGGATTGCGGCAGATTAACCAGGGCGATCGCGCCTTCGTGCATATCGGTTATATTCAGACGTTGCTGTGCGAGTCCACTTTGTCTAGTGAGCAAGCGTTCACATTGCTAACAACCGCTTGGGAAAGACGATTGACCGAGTTGGTTACCGCTGAGAAATGGTCGATCGCCATTCAACTCTGTAGTCAGCTTCCCCGTTCGCTGCGCTGTACCAATTCGTCGTCTCGACAATGGCCTAAATTGTTTCTAACGAGTGGTATACAGCAATTTCGACAGCGTTTTTTGAAGCGAGAGGCGAACGTGTCGGATTTCAGTCTTCGCAATCTCAGCCACTTTACAACCGAAGTTTGGTATCTCCGGTATGCCGATCAGCTACAGTCCATCATCAACCATCTGGACACACTGACTAAAGAGCATCCGTTGAATGCAGGTATAGTGCAACTGTTGGGACATGTACATCACCTGCGAGCATTTAGCCTGGGAAAGGGTGGACACATTGCCGAAGCACTGGTGGCAGTGCAAACGGGATTAACCCATCATCCTCATCTTGTGAAAGCGTATGCAACACGCCATCAGTTGATTCAAACGATGAATCAACTGATGGCCACCGCACTCACTCTAGAAGCAAAATGGAAGCAACATCCCAATTTGCCGCGTCGTGCAGCAGAAAATCGGCTGTATGCCGAAGCCATGACCGGATTTAACTTAATTGATGCTTACGTGCAGTCTGAGCGAGCCAGTGTCACCACTCATCGCGTTAAAACCCTGCTCGCCATTGATATTTGGCAGCGTATTGGGCTACCTAATCCGCCCGATGGCTGGACTCACCACGTGACTACCGCAGTGATGCAATCATCCGCAGGGGAAGCGTTGCGGCTAGACAACACCTCACCCTGGATGCAAAAAGCTCTGCTGCTCTGGAATAAAATTAACTATCTGACACAGCATCCACCCCAGCATCCAGACGAGATCCTTGCGATCTGGGCAGCAGTCATCGCTACACAATCCCAACTGGCAGATTTAAACACAGCCTTGATTCAAGCATTTCTAAAACAGGCGCTTTTTGGTGGAGAAATGGCGATCGCTCGTCATCCTCTTGCTCCAAGCATTACACCAGCGTTGCTCATTCCCAACACTACGAAACGTCGATGGAGTACAGAACCGCTCCTTCCCTGGCTGTTTAGCCGACAAGATGCCTGGTTAAAGCTGCAAGTAGTGGTGGCGATCGCCCTCATCGTCTTCACAACAGGATTAGTCGCTCAGGAAACCTCCAGTCAATCAACGCAATATGCCGCGTATCAACGTGTATTAACGGCTAGCCAGAACAATGATCATTATGGTGTAGTGAGAGCCGCAGAAGTGTTTTTTGCACATCCACCGATGAACGGCGACGATCAACGCGATCAACAAGTTAAAGCCCTGTATGAGAAGGCATTTGTGTATTGGTTTCTACATCGCTCTAATTCACTGAATGCAACAGCTCAAACTCACATTGAGCGATATCAAACTATTATGCATTCTGCTGA
>DATNPS010000365.1:0-2732 GCA_036703095.1 Crinalium sp.
TGAGTGAATAGGGGGCGATCGCAATCTAGCGCAGAATTGCAGTTATAGCCGCAGTTATGGACATGAGTTCAACAACTGCGCAAATGGGTGTCATGCGCGTCGCGCGTGACACCCAGTTGCGCATTTTTGAACTCATGTCCATAACTGCGGCTATAACTGCAATTCTGCGCTAGATTGCGATCGCCCCCTATTCACTCAGCGATTCACCCGTTAGAATACTTGCGAGCCATTACCCGCTCTAGACCCAAATCGCTGTTCATTTCGGCGGTGACTGTGCTGCCATTGATATTGTCAGGTTATGCGATCGCTCCTATTTCCTTCCGTTGAGAAACGTCTTGCTAAACGTAAGCGGGTCAGTCACTCAAAACGACGATTTCCGATATGGCGAGTGTTGCTGCTCCTGTTGCTGGTGTTTATTGCCTATCGACAAGTGGAAGGATACTTTAGAACGCCTCAAGCCATTTTGGTATTAGGTGGTGCAACGGCCCGTGAAGTCTACGCTGCCGAGTTTGCGCAAAAGCACCCCGATTTGCCGATTTGGGTATCATCGGGTAGCAACCCTGAATATACTGATTGGGTGTTTACGCAGGCAGGTATTGATCCCAGTCGCTTGCATCTTGACTTTCAGGCCAGCGATACGGTGACAAATTTTACGACCCTGGTTGATGAGTTTGAATCCCGCCACATTAATAGTTTGTACGTGATCACGTCGGACTATCATATGCGCCGCGCTTGGATCATCGGTCAGATTGTGCTGGGGAGCCGAGGCATCGATTTCAAACCGATCGCGGTACCGTCCGACCAGGCTCCCGAATCGTTAGATAAAGCCTTGCGCGATGGGGCAAGAGCATTACTTTGGGTGACAACAGGCCACACAGGTTCCAGCCTGGGGCGCTTTTTCCATCAGCATTATTAATTCAACATGAATTCAAAAGCTCAGTGTGGCGTGCGCGACGCGCACGCCACACTGGGCTTTTGGGAGAGTTGCGCGTCGCGCAACTCTCCCAAAAGCCCGTTTATCAAATTCACGTCATTTCTGTCTGAAGGGTTAGCGATTTCCATCCCCATGACACAGTTGTTGGTAAAAGTGGGATGATACAGTCAACGAGAACCTTCTTTACAATTGCCCTATGCCATTTCCCAGATCTAGCGGTATTCTTTTACATCCAACGTCGCTACCAGGACGATTTGGCATCGGTGATCTGGGATCAGCCGCTTATCAATTTATTGATTTTTTGCAAGAGAGCCGTCAGCAGCTTTGGCAAGTTCTGCCAGTCGGGCCAACGGGGCATGGTAATTCGCCCTACATGTCGTATTCATCAATGGCCGGAAATCCGCTGCTGATCAGTCCCGATCTGCTGCGAGATCAAGGATTGTTAGAAGACTCAGACTTCGCCAATTTGCCCGATTATCCGCAACATCAGGTTGATTACGATCGGGTGGTCGCCAGCAAGATTCCGCTGTTACTGAAAGCCTCGGAACGCTTCAGGACTGCGGCAACGGTCGGCCAGCGCGAAGAATTTGAGCAGTTTTGTGCCGGACGGGCCTTTTGGTTAAATGACTACGCTCTGTTCATGGCGCTTAAAGATGCCCATGAAGGCGCGAGCTGGCATCAGTGGGATAGGGCGATCGCCCAGCGAGATCCCGAAGCGCTCGAAAAATGGCGATTGCGGCTACCGGGCGAAATTTTTTATCACAAGTACTTGCAGTTTGAATTTTTCCGGCAGTGGTCAGCGCTGAAGCAGTATGCCAACGATCGCGACATTAGCATCATTGGTGATATTCCGATTTACGTCGCTCATGATAGCGCAGATGTCTGGGCCTTCCCGCAATACTTCCACCTCGATTCCGAAACGGGAGAACCAGCGCTGATGGCTGGTGTTCCACCCGATTACTTCAGTGAAACGGGGCAACTCTGGGGCAATCCTATTTATAACTGGGAGGCGATCGAGAAATCGAACTTCGAGTGGTGGATGCAGCGATTCCGCGCCTTATTGGAATACGTTGACCTGATCCGAATTGACCACTTCCGTGGATTTTGTGCTTATTGGGCGGTGAATCAGGGCGAAACCACGGCCATTAATGGGGAATGGCAGGAAGCTCCGGGCGAAGCCTTCTTTAATGCCCTAAAGCAAGAGCTAGGCAGTTTGCCGATTCTGGCGGAAGATCTGGGCGTGATCACCCCCGATGTGGAAGCTTTGCGAGATCAGTTTGAGTTTCCAGGTATGAAGGTGCTTCAGTTTGCCTTTGGCTCAGATACCGACAATCCATTCCTGCCCTTTAACTATGTCCGCAATAGCGTGGTCTATACCGGAACTCACGATAACGACACAACGCAGGGCTGGTTTCAGCAGATACCTGACTACGAGCGAACCAATCTGCTGCGATATCTGGGCTGCACCAGTCCAGAGGGCATTCATTGGGATCTAATTCGGGTGGCTCTGAGTTCAGTTGCGAATCAGGCGATCATTCCACTTCAGGATGTCCTGGGATTGGGAACGGATGCACGCATGAACTTTCCCGGTAAACCGTCTGGCAACTGGGAATGGCGCTATTGGCCAGATTCGCTGACGTGGGAGTTGAGCGATCGCCTCCGTACATTAACCACTGCCTTTGGCCGATCTCCCAAGCCCAAGTCAGAGCAATCTGCACACCATTGATGTGAATCCGACGAACACACAAAAGGGTGCTCTGCACGACGCGCAAAGCACCCCTTTGCAACAGTTTAGCCG
>DATNPS010000479.1:0-3271 GCA_036703095.1 Crinalium sp.
TTTTGCACTGCCCCGATTTGGGGTTTAGCGCGCCCGACGGGCGCGCTAAACCCCAAATCGGTTTCAAAATAAGAATTACTGGAGCCAAACCCGCAATCGGTTTCAAAATGAGAATGGCTGGTACCAATAATAAGCTATTGAATAACAGGAGCTTCACAGGGAGTTGCGTTCGGTAAACCCAGCATATCACCGAGGGAAAAACAGACGAAGGGCTGTTGGGGGACAGGCACTTTGCCTGCGGCAATCCAGAATCGCAGCCGTTCGGGATCAAAGACGACCTGACGGAGTGATCCGTTGGTGCCAAGGCTGGAATCGTCATCGTAGATGTCAGCAGGGCTTTCCTTAAAGGTGTAGGGATTGATGCGATCGCGCAAAATCTCCACAATTTTCGCTGGCGTGATTTGGCCGTATTTAGAATCGAGACCATTAGGTTCCAGCAACTGTTTAAAGCGCTCCAACCGAACCGGGCTTGATACTGAAGGCGGGTCAGAATCCTTATTAACCATGTCGGGCGATACAAAATGGTTGGTCATATAGAGCACACCATCCTCACTGAGTTCACGGACAGCCATACTTCGTCCCGTCATTTCAAACACACCTGCTTTATGGGCTTTGCCGTCCGAGACGATAATTAAATTTGCTCGCATTCGCCGCTCTGACTCTAAAAACTGGCGCGCGTCCTCATAGCTCGTAGCGTGTTTCATAATTTGGGCCATGAGTTGCACATTGCTGCGGCCATACAGTGCCAATTCACCCACATTAATAGGATGAGCCGTGTCTAACGAAGTAGTAATTCCTTCGATATTCATGCCGGAGTTGGGCCACACGACACCGGGAACCGCAATAAACACATGAGGCAGGCCATCATTAGGTTGGCGAACGAATACTGTCGTGTTTTTCAGCCAATATCCCAGCGGTTTCTTGTTTTGCTCCAGACTGCGCCCGTGATAGAGCCGACCATCTGCCGTTGCTTTATCTGCCATAACAAAGTTAGAACACCCGTCGTGAAACAGAATGTCGGGCAGCGTATAGGTGAAGAACTCCTGGTACACATCCCCTAAGGCCAGCACCAGGCAGGTATCCTGCGTCATTCCCAGATCTTTTGTGGCATCGACCAATCCCCGACACTCTTCGGCCACGTCATCGTAGGTGCGTCGCAGCGCAAACTGCCCCAGTCCCAACCCTCGCCCAAACAGCCCAAGTGCGTTAATCACCTCTCTACCCAAGGTGGCGATCTCGGCGTGCAGCAGTGTGCCGTGCTGATATCCCATTTCGTAGGGCGTTCCCTGGAGCCACACGACTTTGATACCTCGGCGATCGCTCCGGTGTGACGGCACAGGCTGCCAATTCGCAGGTAACGATGTTTCCTGGGAGGACGAGATGTGCGGAGGAGGTGATGTTGAACTCTCAGCCGCGTTCAGAGTGGATTGCAAACTAACCAGTAGTGCAATCACTCCAACGGCTAGAACAACGAGAAATCGCAGCTTAAACGTTCGGGGCATACAAAATGCAAGGGCCTTTATTAGCGTCACCTAAATCTTGCACCTTTGTCAGTCGTGAGAGTTTGGACCGCGCGGCCCAAACCCTCACTATTAGCAGGAGCGCGTCGCGCTCCTGCTAATAGTGCAATTTGAGATCACCTTATTAAACCAGTTGGAAGGATTCGGGAAAGAAATCTAAGCAATGATTAAATATTTCCAGTCGTGAATACGTTTTTACTCGTGACACAGTTGCTCCTCCTGGTTCGCTATGCTTTCAGCATCATTATCGGCATTGGTTTGAGTTTCTTCTGGGTGAATTTTGACGCTAATGCATCTGAACAACTGATACTGAGCTATGGTGATGCTCGGTTAACGGCCCCCTATGCCGATATCGAAGCCTTTACGCTTAACGATCAATCGACTGAAGCACTAGATACGTTTTTTCAGAATGTTCCAATAGCTTCAGAAACAGTTCATGACCTTCTGGCCGCAGAAACGCTGGTAAATCAGGAAAAGCTAAGCCGTTCCACCGTCGATTTTGTATTGATTCAACTGGATAAGTTTTTGGGAGATGCGAATGGGCGAGAGCGATCGGATGCCATGCGAACAGCGTTCACGTCTGCCTATCAGGATGATCAAACGCTATCTATTTTGGAATTAATTGAAGAGTATCCAGAATCAACTATTTGGGTTGATCTGAGACGAATGGAAAAAACATATACCGACATCAAAACATTTGTAGAAAAGATACAACCGCTATTGTTTGTTTCAGATGAACTGTTAGCCGATCTGGTTTGCGAATGTAGCATTACTCCAGGATGGTTGGAGCCTAATTTGTCTCAATCGTCCTCGCACAACACCGATTACGACACAGGATGTGAAGTATCGCGGGTGATACCAGTCGCCGTTGAAGAGGCGATCGCCCCTCCAGTCTCCCTACAATCTGCTACATCCATCAAATCAACTGAAGATCGCTCCGACCGATTCACCAAACGGTTAGTGTTTACCTTCGGGCCAGTTCGTCCTTCGTTTTCGATTGATGAACTCACTCGCTTTGCAGAAACCGGGACTGTTCCCCGTGCTCTAGCGCTGTATTTGCGATTAGCGAACTTGAAGCCAAAAGTATTGCGATCGGTTTTAACTCGCGAAATCAGCGTTGATTTAGAGTTCTTAGATCGAAACCTGAACTCCCTCCTGGGAGAATATGCGTTGTTTCAAATCGGGCAAATTATTCACACTCCATCGCATCAAGCCAATATTCAAGCCCTGCGAGCTGGATTGGTGCTGTCTGCCAGAGATGACAATCGATTTTCGCTGATCGAATTTCTGCAAAACTATCCGCTTCAGCAGGTTTATGTAGATGGGGTAAAACTGGCCAGAATTGCCACCGATGTTGGGAAAGTGGCGCGAGGCATTACCAAAGGAGATACCCGCCGATTAGAAGACTTTTTGATCGACGTTCGCTCTTCGATCGCTAAGGACGTGTGCAATTGTGGGGCGACAAGGTGAAGGAACAGTAGAGAGGCAGTCATTCTTATTTTGAAACCGATTGCGGGTTGGGCGCATCCAACCCGCAATCAGTGTCAGTGCTACTGATTTGCATACTGAGAATTGCTGGTAGAAGGCAGGAGGTATTTACATTCATTTAATAAATATGCATAATGCATACATGTTTATAGAATAAAGTGTTTCCAGATGAGCGACGAGCGGACATTGAATCTCTTAGGTGCTCTGGCCCTCAGCCTTGTCGATGCCTTAGAGTCTGTGGTTGATGTGAATGCGGGATATGG
>DATNPS010000375.1:0-29937 GCA_036703095.1 Crinalium sp.
ATTGGTTTCAAAATGAAAATTGCTGTTGAATCTTAAGCTTTATCGAGATTCAATCAGGCCAACCTAGCAACTTGATAGGATTAAAGTATCCAGGATCACAAAGAGGTAGAGTATGAATCCATACCTCGTTGCTGTTATTAATGCTGTCCAAGCGCGTTTGTTAACACTAGACGCCACGGACGTACCGGAGCATGAAGCTGGCCCTACTTTAATCGAACAAACCAAATTAGAAAACGCTACACAAGACCGTCAAGGTCAAAACCTGTGGTCTAGCGTAAAGGCAGGCCGCAATCGCGGGTCTGGAGGCCAAGCTCACAGCTACGACGATCATCGTCAAAACCATATGCATGAATTTGAGCGTCGGTTTGCTCAAGAGATTGCCGCCCAAATCGCCTCACTCATTCAAACTCAATCACCGCAACAGCTTCTTCTGATTGCAGAACCGCAGATTTTAGGGTTGATGCGAGACGCCCTTGCTTCCCTGATACCAAAGACTATCAAGGTGAGCGAACTGGGCAAAGATTTGTGTCAACTCAAGCCCAGCGAACTGCATACTTACTTGGCCGATAAAAAATTGCTGCCTGCTTATAAACGAGCATTTCGCTCCATATAGTCGCTCCACCGATGGCGATCGCAACTGGAAATTTAAAGGGGGTGCAGGGATAGAACTTCTGGCTGGAGGCAAAGCCCCCGCATCCCTTAGCCTAACCCGGCTCAACGGCTGCTATATTAATGCTGTATTTTTGTAATTTGAGCGTGGGACATGCCAACTGTGCCTCCATCTCAACGTTACAGGTTTGTGCATAGAATTTTGGTTGCGATAAACATCCTTTGAAAACGGGTATTTCCTTCATGAACTTTAATAAGCTTGGATATTTCGCCCTGTCGGGAGCGATCGCCACCCTGTTGACCGGATTTTCAACCCCATCGATCGCGCGTCTGTCCTCTCCTCTGGCAGAGGTTCAACCCTCAGAATTTCCCTCCTTCGAGATCGCGCAAGCCTGTCAGGGCAATCAACGTGCGGTTTCGAATGCGGGTGCCGTGAGTGTCTATGCCACAGATACCGATCCCTATCCCACCGCTCAGCAGATCATTCCCGGCACGGTGGTGACGTTAACCGGAGTGGTATCTGGATCGGGCGATGCGGGTCGCGTTCAAATCAACTCGCCAGTTCAGGGTTGGGTGCGGGGAGCCGGGTTGACCTGCACTCGCCCCACGCCATCGCCAACACCTGTGGCTTCGCCATCGCCATCTCCAGCTTTACCGATTGTGACGCGCTGCGTTCGGCGCATTCCGGAGATTCCGACTGGGCTAGTCCTCAACTCTAATCCCAGCGATCGCAACAATGTGCAAACGTTAGGCTATGCACCGGGAGAGCGATTTCAAACCAATTTGCAGATTCGTCTTGTGGAGGGACGCAGATATCTGTCCGTTACAGGCCCACGCGCCGGATGGATTTTGTTGAACAGCCTGCCTGAGGATGGCAACATTTCCTATGTAGGTATGTGTCCCCAGCAATCGTGATGCGATCGCGCCATTCTAGCTGCGCGGCTCGCGATTGGAATGGCGCGAAAACATATCCCGCACGACACACGGGACACGTTTTCGCGCGTTCGCCGAATTCACGCGGCAATTACATTGCCAGAGAAAACGGATTTCCGGAATGCGTGAGTTCCTTGCTTGTTAAAACAGCCACCAGCGCATCCAGGCTCTCTTCAATTAAGTTTTGGATCTCGAAGTCTTGCGCTGGAAGATTGGTAATGAAGGTTTCAATCTCAGCCGCTTCGTGGGGGGGTAAATGAGAGAGTTGTTGTTTTAATTCTAGGGGCAGGTTCATGATGGCGCGTGGATTTCAGGAAAACAGAATTATATGCTTATTAACTTCCCGTTAGTCCTTCCAGGTTCCGGAAGTCGTCTGAAATTTATATACATCAAGACGTTTTGAAGGACGTTAATAAGATTGCTCTGTTTCACTTTTAACGGCGATCGGCCATCACTTACCTGGGTCTAAAGGCAGACTTCAGACAGTCCAATAGTAGGGATTAGAGATCGGGCGATCGGGCGTTAATACAGGCCACCCTGTTCTACACCTCGCAAATACCCTTCTAACTCTTGGGTACGTTGCTTGGTCACTCGTTCAACGCAACTGCTGTAAACCAGAGGGGCGATCGAACCTCCTTCAAAGCGACCGCTAGAAAACTGGCAGTTCTTATCTCGGAAGTCAATCCAGGCTCGCTGTGCGCTAACCAGCAGATCGGCGTCCGAACCTTGCAGGGTCTCTTTCAGCTTTTGATAGGTTTCATTTAGCTTTGTATCCGCCAGGTCTGCCGACTTCGCAGCACAGGTATTCATCTCAGACTGCGTTTGCGGATTGTTGCACTCAGGCTGTTGCGCCACCAGTTGATCATCGGGTGACGGTTTATTTGGACTGGCTGTCTCCGTCGGAGATTGACCAGTGGGGGAAGAACTAGCTGTTGTACTGGGTGTGGCAGCGCTGGTCGCGGGTACGGACGGAGGCGACAGATTGGGCGATGACGAATCTCCAACTGGGCGTGTAGGCAGACATCCTACAACTAACCCAATCAGAATACCGATTTGTACGTAAATAAAACCCTTTTTCATAGTTGAACCTGGTAACTATCCACAGGAAATACGGACAATGCGATCGCCCTTCAAAGAGGACTTTATGCCACATTGCTGGTTATATCAGCAGACTTAAACGTTGTTTAACTATCAAGGGACTTAAATCGATGCCCGAACCTCCAGAATCATACATTGCTCCCCCAGGTCACGGGATAAAATAAAGCCACAATCCTGACAGTTCTTATTCTGTACTGAGGTTCTAGCCAGACATTCAGTCTTGATCACCTCCGCAGGGCTGAGCAATGTCACCCTACAGGTACCCCTAAATTATTAACGTGAATTCGATAGCCTGATTTTGCGTGCGCGACGCGCACGCAAAATCAGGCTTTTGGGGAAGTTGCGCCTCGCGCAACTTCCCCAAAAGCCCGTTCGTCGAATCCACGTTAAATCGGCGGTGGTGCAGCTTCCTTCAGGGAAATCTGCATCATCGCCGATTTATATGTTGAGAATCGTGGCCGAACTAAGGGGCTTTTTTAGGCGAAAGCAACATCATCATATTGCGGCCTTCGCGCTTAGGAGCCTGCTGCACCTCGGCTAATTCCTGTAAATCGGTTGCCATTCGCATCAGCAGACTTTCAGCCAGATCGCTGTGCTGAATCTCCCGCCCGCGAAACATAATCGTCGCTTTGACCTTATCCCCTGCTTTCAAAAACCTTTCAGCCTGATTGACACGCACATGATAGTCATGGTCTTCAATCTTGTAGCGCATCTTCACTTCTTTGACGTCAGACGTATGCTGCTTTTTCCGAGCTTCACGCGCCTTCTTTTCCTGCTCAAACTTGAACTTGCCGTAATCCATGATCCGGCAAACAGGGGGGTCAGCCTTATCGCTAACTAAAACTAAATCCAGTTCCTTTTCTTCGGCTATTCTCAAAGCTTCACGAGGCGTCAGGATGCCGAGCTGAGCGCCGTCCGTATCAATCACTCTAATTTTTGGAAATCGAATTCGTTCGTTGATTGCTGGTAAATCGCGATTTGGTTTCGTCAGAGGCGGCATGGGCAATTAATTTCGATTTGCTGTCGGCTGCGTAAAGTGAACTGTTAACTAGAAACTACAAATGATAACGCTAACAACAGGGATATAACAAACATGTTAAATCCCTTGGGCTGAAGTGGAACTATAGATTTGTTACACGACATTTTAATCAATCTACCCTGGCTCCTGTCTAGTGCGCTGTGATGAAACGTTGGTCATCTCTGCTTACCCCTGTTCTAGAGTTGTTTCTAGAATCGCCCTGCCCGCTGTGCGATCGCTCAACGCCGCAGGTCATTTGCCGCACATGTGAACAGCAGGTAGCGCGATGTCAGTTGCCCAATTCTCATCAGTTCTGGCAGCCTCCTCTGCCGCTATTTGCCTGGGGGGAGTATGGTGGTGCGTTGAAACGGGCGATCGCCTCTCTTAAATATGAACATCATCCTCAGATGGCTCGTCCGTTGGGACATCGGTTAGCCCATGCCTGGATAGCCTCTCCAATGGCAACCAAACGATTAGCCGTAGTGCCCATTCCCATGCATCCAGACAAGCAGAAAAAGCGGGGATTCAATCAGGCTGAGCTTTTAGCCTCTGCTTTTTGTGAGATTTCAGGCTTGCCGCTTCAGGCCCAAGCGCTGCGGCGATCGCGCTCCACAAATGCCCAGTTTGGCCTTTCTAAAACAGACCGAGAACAGAACCTCGCAGGCGCATTTCAACCCGGTGGTGGTTTCTCAAACATCCAGAAATCGACCTCCGTCCTGCTGCTGGATGACATTTATACCACTGGAGCTACGGCCAGAGCGGCGGCTCAAGTCTTTCAGGCTCACAATATTCAGGTTTATGGCATGGTCGCGATCGCCAAGCCTTTTTATAAAGAATGAACGTATAAGAAAAGTTGCACGACGCGAAACTCTCTTCAACGCCGTTTGGCAAATTCAAGTTATGAAGGATGAACAATGGGTTGGGTTGGAGGTAGTTCAGTTGAACCAAAAACAGGGGCTGGATCGAGACCTGTAATTTGTTGAAATTGTTCTGGCGTGATAGTGCTCACAATCGGCTGACTTTGCCAGGTCTTTAACTTTTCTTGAGCCTGAGCCAAAAAATCTACACCCTTCACCATTGGAATCGTTAACCAGCGATCGACCAGGGTTTCAATTAATGCCAACTCGATGAGTGGAGATGGATAAACGCTCAGCAGATCATCCAGATAGGCTTCTACCTGGCTTGTTTCGCTACCTCCCAATTGATAGCTAGAAACAATATGTTTTACTCGCTGTCGGCTGATTTGTTCGTGAATATCCATTAGCCCCGCCCAGAGGATTTGTATTAAAAATGAGAATAGCGATCGCGGATCAGTTGATTAGTTTTATCCTAATCCAAGCCGTTGTATTTATAGCAGAACAGGCGATCGCCCGACCATTTTTTAAGTAATTTGTAGGAAGATATTGCAACTCTAAAAATTGCGTTGTAAAGGTCTTTACCCATCGAGTAAGCATGGTTACAACTCATTTTGAATTGCTATCCGTTGTGGCTGATTGAATGAAGCGATCGGTATCAATGGCCACGAGTCATTTATCACACAAGTCATTTGTCAAAGGAACAGATCAGCAATTCTTAATCGCTAACGTGAATTCGACGAAGGTGCAAAAACGTATCCCGCGCGACGCGCGGGATACGTTTTTGCACCATTTCAGCCGCGCGGCGCGCGGCTGAAATGGTGCTATCGAATTCACGTTATCGTTAAACTGATTTTGAGTTCGGCGTGCCCAGCCCAAAATCAGTAGTCATGCAAGCTCGCACGACCACCGATTTGCATAATTTAAGGATTGCCGAGAACCAAGAAAATTTGCTGAAATTTAGGACAGGAATAACTTTAGCCGATATGATGAGGACGGCAATTGGGTTCCTTGGTATGGTCTAAGTACCTGATGTGACCTGACGTTTTCATCCCTCATACAGTTGTTGATATGCGAAATATTGGTTTGCGATCGCCATTCATCCGCCTTTCGACGTTCTCTCTCGCGACTGCTGGTTTATTAAGCCTAGCGATCGCTCCGGCTCAGGCTGCCTTGATTCGAAGCCGAATCGCTGACTATCAAACCTGTGCCAATGGATTGCTCGCAGCAGGCATCTCTCAGGCTGATGCAGCGTCATCCTGTGCGGCATCTCTTTACCCAACCGATTTATCGCACTGTGTGGTGAATATTAAAAATGAAACCTCCATTGCAGCCAATGATGCTCTCACAGGCTGTAGACGGGTGCGTCGTCCGGTTGAGTTAGCAACCTGCGTCACTCAGATTGACAACCTCACAACGGGTTCAGAACCACTCGGTGTGTTAGATTACTGCCGTCGCAGCCTTCTGCCCACCCGCTATTCAGCGTGTGTGGTGGGATTGAGCCAAGAAGTAGATTCTCCCGTGGCAGAGCTGCTGCAAACCTGTATCGCGGCTGGCACGCGCCCCCGCAACGTTTTGCCAAACTTTATCCCGGCCAGTCAGGATGCTTTAACGCCTTTAACGACGCCGATCGCACCACCCACTGATATTCAAGTGGCACCTACTGCACCCCTTGATGGGCAGACGGCACCTACCACTCCACTCACCACTCCACCTGCCACTGACGGTACCCCCGCTCCTACGACTCCTTAATTGAACGTGAATTCGATAGCGCTATTTCAGCCACGGGTCGTGTGGCTGAAATAGCGCCAAAAAGTGCCCCGCGCGACGCGCGGGGCACTTTTTGGCACCTGATCGGGCTATCGAATTCCTAAGAAAACATGATTTCTTTTCGTTTTCTCAAGGGGGGTAGTAGTGCGCTGCACTACTACCCCCCTTGTTGGAGACTCACGTTAACGAAGAAATGGTGAAAGCCACATGACATCACTATGTGGCTTTCACACTTTTGGAGTTTGGGAAGTTATGAAGCTGGACGAGTGCGACGGAGAAGCGCAGAACATCCGTTAGCCCCACGCGTGCGGCATTCCTCATAGGCAATTTGATTCACCAAACCTTGAGGCAGTTGCTCAGAAAGTTGAAGCGCCCGGTCAAAGAATTCCAGGCTTTCTGTGCTTTTGTTTTGATTCCGCAAAATCTGCGCTTTTAAGTAGAACAAATCGGGGTTGTTTGGCGTTTCTGCCAAGGCGCGATCGACCGCTGCTAAAGCTTGTTCTGGTTGGCGCAAATCTCGATAACCGATCGCAATTCCCCGCTGCGCTAGGTAAGACGGAGCTGCGTAGGATTGCAGCCGTTGAATTGCGTCGTTGGGATTTGCAAAGGGCAGATTGACAGCCAGCATCAAATCCATATAGCCCTTAATCAGATTCAGTTCAGGGTCATTTGGTGCAATGCGCTCTGCTGCCTGCAATTCATCAAAGACCTGCTGAAGCTTGCCCAATACCATTGGCGTTGCGGCCAGCGTTCCCTGCGTCTTGAGCGCATACGCACCTTCTAAAAAGTGTCCAACTGCCGTGTAGAGATGGCCCCGCAGCGGATCAGTTTGCACTAACCGCTGAGCCGCTTCCAGAGTGGATGTTGCGTTTCTATCCAGCGCCCCATTGTCCTGCGCCAGATAGGCTAATGAGGCTTTGATGGCATAGGCTAGTGGCTCATTGCTATTGGGCCGACTCAATAATCGATTCGCATCAACATAGTTTCCCTGTTCAAACAGGGCTTTGAATGCCGCTTCGGTTTGGTCGTCAATGGCGTGAGGGTTAGTGGCACGGAAGGGGTCGCCTGCAAAGGCTGGCCCGGATACCAGGCTCAGTGCGATCGCCACACTGCCCGTGATGGTTGCAGCGATGCGCTTGAGGCGAAGAGTGGTATGACGGTAACGAGGAGACGGGGATTGGCACGCTGAAGCCATAGATGTTTCCTTATAAATTCTCAAAGCAAAAGGCTAAATTAAACCGAAGCGACGTTATGGAACTGAACTTTTTCCCTTAAAAGAACCCGATCCAAAACGATCCGGTAGGTTAGTACGCAGGCGGAGTAAAACGAGTTGCTCCGATTCAAGCTATCACTGACTCTTTTACGAGTTTATGGCAAAGGTTTCAGGATCGACGAGAAGAAATCAGCTAATCATCCCAGGCTGATGCTGGGCGGTGACTGGGCGGCTCAAGGGGGGATTTGGGCCATTGCTTTAGAAGACGCGATCGCCCCAGTCGAGTTCCTGTGAGATTCGGGGCTGAGGTTGAGTACACTAAAGATCTGCACCGATGTTTTCCGCACTGAATGCTCTATCTCAAAAATCTGGTTTATCACCCTGCCGCCACGCCGACTGCTATCTTAAAGTCGATTAATTTTGAACTTGGCCCCCAGCAGATGGGGTTAATTATTGGCCCAAGCGGCTCTGGCAAAAGCACACTGCTAGAAATTCTGGCGGGGTTGGCCCCCAAAACATCGGGTAACATTTTGTGGCGCGATCAGGAACTCACGCCCGAACACTTGCAGCAGCTTGGCGGATTGGTCTTCCAGTTTCCCGAACGCCATTTTTGCGGCAATACCATTCTGGAAGAACTGCGATTGGGGCATCCTGAACTGGGTAAGGATCGCATCGACCAGGCATTGCAAGAGGTCGGACTGTCTCAAATTCCGCTCGGCACATCTCCCCACTCGCTCAGCGGAGGCCAGCAGCGACGGTTAGCACTGGCAGTACAGCTCATCCGACAGCCCTTCTTACTATTGCTGGATGAACCAACTGCCGGATTGGATTGGTCGATGCGGCAACAGTTGGTCAGCCTACTCGCCAAACTCAAGAAGGATTGGAGCCTCCTGGTGGTTTCCCACGATGCCGGGGATATGGTGGCGATCGCCGATCGCTGCTGGACGCTGAATCATGGCGAGTTGCTTCCGGCTGATCCGGCCACCTTGGGAGCCAAACCTCAACCTGTGGGAGTCAGCGATGACAGTTGACGACCAGGGAACTATTGACAACCAGGACACTATTGATAACCAGGAAACTGTATCTGCCCTACCGCTGATGTCTGATCTGTGGCAATCCACCTTGCAGTGGCAGCCCAGTCCAGCGCAACAGACCCACCTGCAAACGCTGTATGAGCTGGTTTTAGAGGGAAATCGTCAGTTTAATCTGACCCGCATTACAGAACCCGATGAGTTTTGGGAAAAGCATCTGTGGGACTCGCTGCGGGGCATTGTCGAACCGGGAATTTTGGATTTCACAACCACTGCTGCTACGCCGTATCAGGTGATTGATATTGGCACAGGGGCAGGGTTTCCGGGAGTCCCTGTGGCGATCGCTCATCCTGATTGGGCGGTGACGCTACTGGATTCCACCCGCAAAAAGACGGTTTTCCTGGAAATGCTGGCTCAAAAGTTAGGCCTTTCGAATGCCACCGTGTTGACGGATCGAGTGGAGCAGGTGGGTCAACAGCGCCAATATCGAGCCACGTATGATCTCGCGCTGATTCGAGCTGTAGCATCTGCGCCTGTTTGTGCAGAGTATGCGCTGCCGCTTCTAAAGATCGGTGGTTTGGCTGTCCTCTATCGGGGGCAGTGGAGCGATGAGGAAGACCAGACGTTGCCAATGGCGGTTGAACAACTGGGCGGAACGGTTGAACAGGTTGCAAGTTTTGCAACGCCGCTCAGCCACGGTGCCCGTCACTGTATTTACCTGCGAAAAACAGCGAAAACACCATATCAGTTTCCTCGGCCGGTGGGCATTCCGACTCAAAAACCGCTTTGAGCGGGCGAATGTGTTGTAACGCCGCCAAGACGGGGCACGGGGGTTATTTTAATGTGAATTCGATAGCGCCATTTCAGCCGCACGATGCGCGGCTGAAATGGCGAAAAGGGTGCCCTGCACGATGCGCAGGGTACCTTTTTCGCATCGTCGGATTCACGTTATTTTAAGAAATTTTGCCATCCCGTCCAGTGGCTAACGAGATGGGCAAGTTCTTCATATCCAGTTGCGTAGGGATGAGCACCGTCCTGGGCTGCCACTTCGTTCATCCAGCCTTGAGAGGTTATTAATGCATCAAATATAGCTAAATAAGGAATATTCAAATCTTTGCAAACTCGCGCAAATTCTGCTGATAAGTCAGCAATTCTAACGTTTTGTTCGTTGTCTGCGATCGGAGGTGGCCCAATCATTATCGTCGGGTATACCTGTTGAGCCGCTCCTAAAATGTCACAGGCATTTTGAATAGAATCATGGCGTTTAACGCGACGTAGGTTGTCTTCAATCGTTGTGTCATTTACCCCGAAGGAAAATACAATTCTGCCTTCATTGCGATCGGGTAAACGAGGAATCACTTCTTGTTGCCAACGACGTTTAATATCTGCACTCGTTTCACGTCTGATGCCCAAATTGTAATAGGTAATCTCATGACCTTCAGCCCGCGCAGCCGTACACACGCGACCTGCCCAACCTAAACAGGTTGGATCGCCCGTTCCATTGACAAATGAATCCCCCACAAAACAAATTCGCAAATCCATCTATCGCTGCAAAAAATAAACGTTAGAACTATAGCGTTCACAACCATAGATTGTGAACAGGGGCTTTGTCCCTAACCAGGGTTACTTTAGAATTCCGTTCTCTCTCCATTTGAGGATTTAGAGGGAAACATCCATTCGATATGGTGCATAGATAACAGAATGCCTTGTCTTGATCAGAGGATGAAGAAGACGCTTCAAACATCCTCTAAATCAGCGTTTTAGAAATAAAAATTAGGTACATCCTTGGTTAAGCAAAAGCACGATTCATCCACGCTCAACCAAATTGCCAAACAGCGATTTGGCTATGAGGGGTTGCGTTCGGGCCAGCAGACCGCGATTAAAGCTGTTTTAGACGGGCATGATACGTTAGCCGTCATGCCGACCGGGTCAGGGAAATCAGCCATTTACCAGATCGCTGCCGTTCTCATGCCTGGGCCTACGGTTGTTGTGTCGCCTCTGATTGCCCTCCAGCGCGACCAGGTGAAGGCGATCGCCGAACAAAACATTGGCGACGCTGCCGTGGTAAATTCTGCTATTAATGCCAGCGAGCGGGAAGAAGCCTTTGAGAATTTGGAAGACGGAGCGCTAGAGTTTTTGTTTTTGGCTCCAGAACAGTTCAACAATCCTGAAACGCTCGATCGTCTCCAATCCGCTAAACCATCCCTGTTTGTAGTGGATGAGGCCCATTGCATTAGCGCTTGGGGACATGATTTTCGGCCAGATTATTTGCGGTTGAGCACCATCATTGAAGCGTTGGGTCATCCCCGCATTCTGGCGTTGACCGCCACCGCCGCTCCGCCTGTGCGGCAGGAAATTATCGAACGTCTGGGTATGGAAAAACCCAAAACAATCGTGCGGGGATTTGACCGCCCGAATATTTATTTAGGAGTGGAACGATATGAGGACGAATACGAGAAGCTAAAAGCCCTGGTAGAACGCGTTGTTCAGCTAGAGCCACCCGGCATTGTCTATGTCTCAACCCGGAAGCGAACCGAGGAAATAGCGGCAGCCTTACAGGAGCAGGATATTCGAGCGGCTTTTTACCATGCAGGAATGAAGAGTGGCGATCGCCACCAAACGGAAACCGACTTTATGGCGGATGAAATCGCAGTTCTGGTGGCCACAACAGCGTTTGGGATGGGGATGGATAAACCGGACGTGCGATTTGTCGTTCACGCCGACATTAGTGATTCGGTCGATTCCTACTATCAAGAAATTGGGCGAGCGGGTAGGGATGGCGAATCGGCTACAGCGATTTTGTTTTACAACCCTGCCGATCTGAACCTGCGTCACTTTTTTGCCAGCGGTGGCCAGGTGGATGTAGACCAGGTCGCGCAAGTGGCAAACCTGCTGCAACAGCAAACAGAACCGATTGATCCAAAAGAGTTGCAGGAACAGGTTGATCTGTCGAAGACCAAACTCAAGACGGCCATTCATCAACTGGCTGACGTTGGTGTCGTTGAAACCCTGGCCACCGGAGAAGTAGCCGCGACTCCAGACTTAACGAATCCCGATGAGGCCGCGCAGGCGGCCAATCAAATTCAGGAACAGCGTCAGCAAGTTGAGCGATCGCGTTTAGAAATGATGCGGGGCTATGCAGAAGTGCGCGACTGTCGGCGCAAATATTTACTCAACTATTTTGGTGAAGCGTTTGATGCGCCTTGCGATCACTGTGATAACTGCAAAGCTGGCATTGTAGCGGATGAAAGCGATCGCCAACCGTTTGCAATTAATAGCCAGGTGCGCCACAAAAGTTGGGGAACTGGAACGGTCATGCGGTATGAGGGCGACAAAGTGACGATTCTCTTTGATCGCGTAGGTTACAAAACGTTAGGACTTGATTTAATTCGATTACGAGGACTTTTAGAGAAAGGATAAAACACGCAAAACAGAGTGCTTGAATTCACGTTCATCAGATAGAAATAAACGCTTAAAAAAGATAACGATATTATGGTTTTTCAAACGATTATTGTTGATGTTTCACACGAATTTGATTGCACCATTTGAACCGTGGGTCGCGCGGCTCAAATGGTGCAATCAAATCCACCTATGTTAAGTACATCACAATATCTCGCTGAGGTTAGAAAAGCAAAATTGATTTACAAGCGGAAGATGTGACCTTTGCCAGAGGAGGCGATCGCAGTTTTCTCTATAAGCTTTATAAGGAATCGAAAGAATAAACAGTTAGCCTCAAGCCTGGAGTGGTTTTCTAAGCGGAAATCCACGAATGTGTTGCTGTGCTATGACGTTGATTTCTTTGCTGTGAACTTGTTCAACGCAACAAGGAGTTTTTCATGAATAGAGTAGTTTCATTTTTCAAGAAACTGCGGTTAGGCCAGATTTTAGCTGTTCTAATTGCGGGAGTAGCCCTATTTTTAACCACGGCTTGCAACCCTGGAAATCTTCAGGGTGCTCGTCCAAACAATCTTCCCGTACAGGATGGCGGCAACAACAACCCGCATTCTATGGGTGGAGATGGCTATACAAACTATAAGATGTCTACCGACCCGGCTGTTAATAAAAAGGCAAACAATTCCACGAGCAATGCATATCGTGGACATGCCGATTTAAATATTAATCCTGAACAGCTCATTGCAGGCGTCAACATCGAAAGCAATTCCTCTGATTTGCTGTATCCCGGTTCGGATGCAAGCAAATCCAACAGCCCCGATCTGGGTACCAAACGAGGAGCCGTTCAACCCGAATCGATTCGTTCTAAGCGTCAGAATGTTATCGATCGCAGCGATCCTAATGAGCGGATTTTAGAGAAAGTTGGAAAGCAGTTTGAAGAAGCATCCGAATTTCTACAAGATACGGCTGACTCGGCGGAACGCACTCCAGAATTGCAGCGCAATCCTGCTTTGAATAAGTAGAAATTACACACCATCAAACATCTGAATAGTAGAGGACAATTACCATGAATAAAGTCATTTCTTTCTTGAAAAAGATGCGGCTCGATCGCGTCGCTGTTGCATTTTTCGCAGGTGTTTTGCTGTTAACAACAGGTTGCAGCCCTGCCAACGCAACCACTCCCCAGGCTAAAGCTGGACGAGATGCAGAAATTCACACGCGAGTTCCTGCGCCCAACAGCTCCGGTACAGCAGGCACCTACAACGATCGCGTCGGCCAGCAAACTGAACTGTACGATCCCATCCAAAAGCGCAAGGGTGGCATGAATGATTACAGCGATGTTGACCCTCGCACCAGCACCGGTGGTGTGAACCAGAAAGCATCTGATCTGGTGAGAAACGCCGACGAAAACATTCAAAAGGTAGACAATCCTCGTGAATACGCTGAAGATTATCGGCAGGGCAAACCCTTTGGTGAGCGCGTAAAAGACCTGGTGGATAGCGTTACCGATTCTGCATCCAACACCGCAGAAGATGCGTCGAAAGGCGCACGTCGGGGCGTTGAAAACCTCAAGGATAATACTCAAACCGCAGGTCAGGAATTCTCCAAGGGCGCACGTCGCGCTGGTGAAGATGCATCTGATTCCGTTCAAGATCAGGCTGGCCGCGCAGTTCGTGGCACTCAGCGTGGCGTAACCGATGCTGCTGATTCGCTGAATCGAAACCTCGTCAAGTAGAGACGTGTCATATCCTTTCAGCCACATGACATGTAGCTGAAACCCATAAAAGATGGCCCTCGCGCGACGCGCGAGGGCCATCTTTTATGCGCCTGGGGAACTCACAATGAAGATATGCATATGTTTTTTACGGCCAACGCAGCAAAAGTTAGGCTAGAACCATATCGTCTCTCAGCGCTCACAGCATCAGGATTGCATGGCCGACGTTTTCATCTCATATTCCCGTAAGGATAAAGACTTTGTCCGTAAACTAAATGATGCTCTGGCCGAGAGCGATCGCAACACCTGGGTAGATTGGCAAGACATTCCGGTTTCAGCGGAGTGGTGGGAAGAGATTAAATCAGGCATTGAGTCCGCCGATACCTTCATATGTGTGATCAGCCCCGATCTAGTGTCCTCGCCCATTTGTTACAAAGAAGTCGATTATGCCGCCCAAAACAACAAACGCATTTTTCCGATTCTGTATCGGGAAGGGTTTGCACCAGAGAAACTACATGATGCTTTAAATCGGCATAACTGGCTGTTTTTTCGGGACAGCGACAATTTTCAGCAAGCCTTTCAAACGCTGCTTCAGGCACTCGATACCGACCTGGAATACGTGCGGTTTCACACCCGTTTGCTGATGAGGGCGATCGAATGGGAAAAACGACAGCGCAACCAGAGCTTTTTGCTGCGGGGCGACGACTTGAAAGACGCCGAACAGTGGTTTGCCCAATGCGGCACGAAAAAGCCTCGCCCCAGCACGCTGCAAATCGAATACATCACCACTAGCCGCAAATCAGAAGACGCCGAACAGCAGGCTGAGGAGATGTTGCGGCAAGCAGCGGTGAGAGCCAAACAGATTCGCAATGGTGCGATTGGGGCCGCGATCGCACTGGTCGGACTTTCGGTCGGAGGAGCCGCCATCATTTCTCACAACAAAATTGCCAGAGCCACGCGAATCAGCGAATTGGAACTTCAGGGAGCGCGGGTTCAAGAACAGTTTGCCACCATGACACCCCTTGCCCGAACTGGAGAATTGGATCTATTGCTGGATGCCATGCGCATGACCCAATCCCTGATCCAGATGCAAGAGGGCGATCGCCCCTCATTCATCAATGAATACCCCGCCGATAGCCCGATTTTGGCGTTGCAGCAAATTTTGTATGGCATCCATGAGCGCGATCGCTTCGAAGGACATACCGCCGGAGTTAAAGGGGTCAGCATCAGCCCCGATGGAAAATACCTGGCAACCGCATCAGAAGACTACACAGCCCGCATCTGGACACTATCCGGTAAGGTGGTAGCCGAGTTACGAGGACATCAAGGCAAAGTCGTTGGCATTGCCTTTAGCCCAGATGGACATTATGTTGCTACCGCCGCAGAAGACGGCACTTCGCGCCTGTGGACGCTGGACGGTAAATCGATTCAGACTTTTTCGATCACCGATGGAGGCGATCGCCCCATCAAGATGCTTAGCATTGCTTTCAGCCCAGACGGCAACTACCTGACCACCGGAGCAGCAGACGGCACCATCCGAGTATGGGATCGCACGACCCGGCAGCAAATCCGCGCCTTTCAGACCAGCTCTGCATGGATTTGGAGCGTTAATGTTAGCCCGGATGGACAACACATCGTAGCAGGTTCCGCTGATGGCACGGTCACGATCTGGGAGCCATTTGGGTACAACACGGCCACCAATTCCGCCAATCCGCTAGCCCAGTACAGGAATTCCTCAGAGGCGGTGTGGAGCGTGCAGTTTAGCCCCGATGGGCAGACCGTCCTGACGGGTGCGGCAGATGGGGTTGCGCGACTGCTCCGCTTCAGAGACAACAGCCTGCAATTCATACAAGCGTACACCGGACATCGCGGCGCGATCCGGAGCGTACAGTTCAGCCCAGACGGACGCTCGATCGCCACCGGGTCAGCCGACGGAACGGCCCGCATCTGGAGCGCGACCGGATCGCTGATTCAGGAATTAGTCGGCCATCAGGGGTGGATCTGGAGCGTCGCCTTCAGCCCAGATGGCCAATCGTTAGTGACAGGCTCCGCCGATCGCACCGCTCGACTCTGGAAAATTGCCCAAGATTGGGTGACAGATATTGAGGGACACCAGGGTATCGTCTTTAGCGTTCAATTTTGCGGCAGGGAGCCATATCTGGCAACGGCCTCTGCCGACGGCACCGCTCGACTCTGGAAACCGTCTGGGCAACTCGTTCGCACGTTTAAGAGCGATTACCAGGGTGAGGTTTTGAGCGTTAGCTGTAGCCAGACCGGGCAGAGGTTAGCCACTGCATCTGCCGATGGCTATGCCCGGCTCTGGACGCTGGATGCCAACCAACCTCCTCTGGAATTTAATATGGGACAACCGCATGGCATGGTGACCGGAGTCAGTTTAAGCCCCGATGGCCAGTATTTAGCGGCAGCCTCAGAAGACGGCACCCTGTGGTTATGGAATACGCTAAACACTCAAGACCCCATCTGGCAAAGCCAACCGGGAATGACGGGCAATAGCGTGAACTTTAGCCCCGACGGCCAACGCATTGCCACAGGATCTTCAGATGGCGTCGTGCGATTCTGGAATTTGATCTCGGCTCAGCCCGTGCAGGAATGGTCTCAATCTAAAGGAGCGATCGCCACTCTCAGCTTCAGTCCCAATGGTCAGGCGATCGCGACCGCCTCAGACGATGGCACCATTCGCCTCTGGAACCCATCGGGAACCATCATTCGCGAAATTCAAAGCCATCAGGGCGAGATTACAGGCATCCACTTTAGCCCCAGGAGCGACTTTTTAGCCACCAGTTCTTCCGATGGCACCGCTCGCCTGTGGAACATGTCCGGCGATCTGATACAAGAATTGCGAGGTCATCGGGGAGCCGTGCTGGGCATTAGCATCAGTCCCGACGGTCAACAGATCGCCACCGCATCAGCCGATCGCACGGTTCGCCTGTGGCGGATACTGGGCAATCTCGATCAAACTGTCACCCTCGGCTGCGAGTGGTTGCAGCCATATCTAAACAATCCCTCTGTTCAATTAGAGGAGAGCGATCGCCAAATGTGCCCTGAATGACGTGAATTCGATAGCCCGATTTTGCGTGCGCGATGCGCACGCAAAATCGTTTTTTTGGGAGAATGTCGCGTCGTGCCATTCTCCCAAAAGCCCGTTCGTCGAATTCACGTTGATTTTTGAGTATTTTAGGTTAATCACTCTCTGCTGGTCTAACGCGTATGGCCGATATTTTCATCTCCTATTCTCGCAAAGACAAGGAGTTTGTTCGGGTTCTCCATGATGCTCTCAGCCAGAGTAAGTACGATACGTGGGTAGACTGGCAAGATATTCCCCTCACGGCTGACTGGTGGCAAGAGATTGAGCGAGGCATTGAGGGGGCAAATGCTTTTCTTTGCGTGATCAGTCCCGATTCGGTCGCCTCATCAGTGTGTCGAGATGAAGTCGATCATGCTGTCAAACATAACAAACGTCTGGTACCGATTGTGCGACGAGATGGCTTTGAGGTGCAGCAGGTTCACCCGGCTTTGTCTCGACATAACTGGCTGTTCTTCCGTGAGAGTGACGATTTTGAAACGGCCTTCCAGTCTCTCATTACGGCGATCGACCTGGATTTGGAGCATGTTCGTACCCACACGCGGCTGCTGGTCAGAGCGATCGAGTGGGAGAGTCATGGGCGAAACGATAGCTTTTTGCTGCGGGGCAGCGATTTGGCCGACGCTGAACGCTGGCTCAACCAAGGTGATGCCAAAGAGCCTAAGCCCACCGAACAACAGCGCAACTATATTCACAAAAGTCGAGATGCGGAGAATGCCATTCGACGGTTGCAACACATGGTTGGCGTTGGAGCTGGAGTGATGGGAGTGATGTTGGCGGTGGCAGCGATCGCCGGAGTGCGTGCCCATCAGCAAATTCAAACTGCCGCCCAACAGGTCGCAGATGCCAAAGCTGAGGTACAAGCGAGCCGACAAGAACGCGATCGCCTCGCACAACAGGTGACAGAAGCTCAGCGAGGATTGGCGTCTGCCGAACGCAAACAGCAGGACGCTACCGCTAAAACTCGACAGGCTGAACAAAAACAGGCCACCGCGCAACGACAAGCCAGAACCGCCCTCCAGCAGAGCAGAACCGCCCAAACCCAGGCTAAGCAAGCTCAGCAGGCACAAGTGGTAGCCCGTCACCAACTGCAAGCCTCATTAAGCCGATTGGCTCTGGCGCAGCAGGATGTAGTTCGCAAAACCCAGGAAGTCGCTCAGAGAACAGCAGAATTAACCACTTCTGGACAACGGCTGTCTGCCCTAAACATCGAATTTAGCCAAACTCGTAATCAGTTAAATTACATTCAGCGTGACCTGGCTGAGGCGATTCAAAATAGCCTGACTCGAACGGAACAGCAGACCGGACAGCGATCTGCCGTGATCTACGCCAGTTTTGTTCCAGTCGGGTCGCCCGAAAACGCGAATGCGGCTCAGGTTCCGACTGCCGCGTCCACCAGCCAGGACGCCTCTACTCCCAACAGCCGGCCCAGACAGGATAGCGACCAGTTGGGGCTGTGGCTCGTGACGGAGGGAAGTCAGCAACCGATTTTAGTGCGTGAGGCCAATCGGGTGGCGGTACAAGCGGCGTCTCAGCAGCTACGGCGAATGGTAAGCGATATTCGGAGAAGCAGAATTCAAGATGCAGGCTATCGCCAACCCGCCCAACAGCTTTATAACTGGATTATCAAACCGTTAGAGCCAGAGTTGCGCCGACAGCGAATTACCAATCTTGTGCTGTTGATGGATGCCAGCCTGCGATCGCTGCCCTTCGCAGCCCTTCAGGACGGGCAGCAGTTTTTGATCGAGAAATATAGTTTTGGGCTAATGCCGAGCCTTGCGCTCACCGATCCACGCTATGTTGACTTGAGAAATGCCCCGGTGCTGGCGGTCGGGGCATCTGAGTTTCAAGAGTTGCCACCAATTCCCCTGATTCCGTTTGAACTGTCTTCCATTCTGCACGTCCGGCAGGGCGAGGAGTTGCTGAATCAGCAATTTACGCTCGACAATCTGAGGCAACAGCGACAGCAGCGATCGCTACCCATCGTTCATATCGCCACGCAGGGTGACTTTCGGCCCGACCACCCGGAGGATAGCTTTATCCAATTGTGGGATCGCAAGTTGCGGCCAAACCAGATCGATCAACTGAGTTTATATAGCCCGCCCGTCGAGCTGTTGGTTCTCAGCAGTTGTCGAACGGCCTTGGGAGACGAGTCACTGCGGTTTGGCTTTGCAGGGGCCGCGATTCAAAATGGCGCGAAATCCGTTTTGTCGAGCCTCTGGTATGTTAGCGATCTCGGCACAACAGCCCTGATGCTGGAGTTTTATCAGCAGCTCCACACGGCTCCCATTCGGGCAGAGGCACTGCGGCGATCGCAGTTAGCCATGATGCGGGGAGATGTGCGGATCGAAAATGAACAACTGGTTCTGTCTAATGGACAGCGCTTGTCATTGCCAGCCTTGGGCTATACCGTTGAGAACCAAACCTTTGTTCATCCTTACGATTGGGCCAGTTTCACGATGATTGGCAATCCTTGGTAAACCCCTTCCTTCAAACATTAACGTGAGTCTCCAACAAGGGGGTAGTAGTGCGTTGCACTACTACCCCCTTGGGAAAACGAAAAGAAAACACGTTTTCTTAGGAATTCAATAGCGCCATTTCAACCGCGCGACGTGCGGTTGAAATGGCGCAAGATCTTGCTCTGCGCGACGTGCAGGGCAAGATCTTGCGCACTCGTCGAATTCACAAAAATTAGGGGTTAATTGGCTAGATTTCCGTTCTCTAGCGACAATAGAACTATAGCTGTGAACTATAGCTACAGTCTTATTTGTTAAGACACCAAAACCCAAGGAGATGAAAGGAACAATTTCATCTCATCATGACGACTGGTGAAAATGTGTACGGTGAAACGCGCTTATGCCAGGGGAACCGGGAGACGTTTTTGTTGACAACTGGGCTTACTTAAAAGCAGAACTCAACTGGTTAGACCGGGTGTTGATGATGGCGGTCGCCCGTCAGCGAAAGGATGGCAAGGACGTCGATCGCATTGCTCAATCTCGTGCCGATCGCGCCACAAGCCACTGGTGGAAAGGGTTAATTTCACTCGAAGGCAACATTGCTTACGACGAACATCGTAAACCCACGCCGTCGGGTGGAACCACCAAGCAAAACTATCAGCAGCAGCTCGATACTCGAATTCAAGCTACGCATCAAAAGGGAATTGTTTTAGGTCTGCCGTCTCTGTGCGATCGCTTAGGTTTAACGGTATTCGAGAAAAATTTGGTGCTGATGAGCCTTGCCCCAGAAGTCAACCGTCGCTATGCCCGCATCTATCGCTATTTGCAGGGAGACGAGGGCACTTCGAAAACAGATCTACCAACCGTCGATCTGGTGCTGCGATTGCTCTGCCGCAATGATCAAGAATGGCGATCGGCTCGCAGTCGGCTGATGTCCAATTCACCACTGGTGCAGCTCGACTTGCTAAAAATCTTGCCGCGTCAGGAAGATACGTTGCTCAACTATCCGCTCAAACTCAACGATTCCTTAGTCGATTTTTTGCTGGCAGAGCAACCGTCCGTTGAAACCCTTACCAACCTGCTGCAACCGTCTGTACCATCAGTCGCCTCCCTATCCTGCCTGACCTACACGCATTCTCAAGTGGAATGGTCAACGCTCGTACTGCCTGCACCGTTGCTGGATGCGCTGCAATTTCTCGGCCAGTCAACACAGCACCCATTCAAGCTGGGGAATTTGTGGGGATTGGAACAATCCGATCCGCCCCCAGGCCAGATTGCGCTACTGGTCGGCGCAGCGGGAACTGGGAAAAGTATGGCGGCAGAGGCGATCGCCACTGCTCTCCAGGTTTCCCTAGCCACAGTTGATTTGGCTGGAATCGATCCAATGGACTATGCCAACGTCTTGCAAGATATCGCTACACAAGCTCCGACGGTGCTGTTGGTCAAGTCTGCTCAGGTCTGGCTACGCCGTTCGACACAACTTCCTGACGCAGCCATACACCAATTTTTGACCCAACGCCGCGAATATGGCATTACCTTGCTCAGCGTGCCCTTTCAAGCCTCGGTGAAATTGCACTGGCAGCGACAAATCAATCCGATTCTGCTATTTCCTAACCCCGATCGCGATGCCCGTTTAAGTCTCTGGAAACAAGCCTTTCCGCCAGATATAGAACTGGCAACGGATATCGATTGGACGTCGCTAGCCAATCAACTCAAGCTGACCGGAGGACAAATTGCAGCGATCGCCCACACGGCTGTCTTATTTCTCGCGACGTCTGGCGAGTCCACCTTGGGAATGCACCACTTGCTGTCTGCTTTACAGAAACACGGGTATTCCCTCAAGGTTCAGCCCAAGCCACCTTCTAAATCGAGGCGTTCCACTCAGAAGCGCAGGAGCGATCGCCGCCGCACTTCATCGTCTTGAATTCAAAGAACACGCAGAAACGTTCCCTGCGCGACGCGCAGGGAACGTTTCTGCGCCATTGCTGTCGCGCGGTGCGCGTCGCGCACGCACAATCGGGCTTTTGGAGAGTTGCGCGTCGCGCAACTCTCCAAAAGCCCGTTCGTCGAATCCACGTCTATTTAAGATGCTATAGGTTGCTAAATTTGAAACCAACCCCCTGGTTAGACCATTTGAATGGCAGATTAGAATCATTCCACCCCAAGCGCTTTGCTGTAGAAACTGAAGGCTTCGTTAAAACCAAATGCAGGAATGGAACGCCGATCAAAGGCAGTGCCTCAACGCCCCTTTTCCTAAGGATCGTGGATTGAATCAAACCCGAAACTTAATTTGGTTTTAATTCATCCCTGATCTTAAGAGTCTTGACGATCGCCCTCGTTCTCTGTCATAAAGCGCTATCCACGTGAGGAGAATATTTTATGAAATCTGCTCTTGCCGCTCGCACTGTATCTACTGTCCAGTCTTTCTGTCGGATTTTGCCCGTGGTTGCCCTGAGCGTCGTGAGTTTATCAATGGTTAAACCCGCTCTGGCAGACACCCCGTTGACCAGAACCATTACCGTTACGGGCCAGGGAAACGAATCGATTCCCACCACCATTACTCAGGTGCAACTGGGGGTAGAAGCTCAGGGCGATACGGCGGCTGAAGTTCAGCAAGAGGTGGCGCGGCGATCGAGTGCTGTGGTCGATTTGTTGCGATCGCGCAACGTCCGTCGGCTGCAAACGACTGGCATCAGCCTCAGCCCGGTTTACAACTACGCCAATAACGAACAGCGGATTATCGGATACTCTGCCCGCAATATGGTGAGCTTTGAGCTGGACACGGAACGCGCCGGAACCCTGCTGGATGACGCCGTTAAAGCCGGAGCCACCCGCATTGATGGCGTTAGCTTTGTGGCCGCTGATGAGGCGATCGCTACGGCTCGTCAACAGGCATTGAGAGAAGCGACAGAGGATGCTCAAACGCAGGCTCAGGCTGTTCTCAGTGCGTTAGGGTTAACCCGTCGCGATGTCATCAACATTCAAGTCAATAGCGCATCCACTCCCCCTCCAATGCCCTATTTCCGGGCAGCGGCGATGGAGCAGGCGGCGTCTACTCCTGTAGTAGGTGGTGAACAGGAAATCCAGGCGTCGGTTACACTCCAAATCGGTTACTAATGAGTCACACGCCCCAAGTTGCGTGCGCAACGTGCACGCAACTTGGGGCAATCGGATTAACTCAAACCACCCGAATGGACTACCCCTGATTCAATCTTGGCTCGTTAGAGTGGAAGTGTGCCTATTCGCAACACGATCGCTTCAACGAACAGAACTATGCGTACCTCAGCGTTATTCGCCACAACCTTAGCCGTGGTGCTGGGAGTGGGAGGAACCGGATTCCATCAGATTGCGCAAGCCGTACAGCTTTCAGACGGCAAAGTGTATTTTGTACAGCCTCCTCGCCTCTTAGCCGCATCCACGACGCGTACCCAAACGTCTCAATCTGGTTCGACCTATTATTTCACGCTCAGCGTTCCCGAAACGGCTGGAGAACCCCTACAGCGAATTGCGATCGCCCAGCAAAATGGGGGCAATTCGTTTCGCAATGTTGAATATGAACTGGATAACACTCGTGCCTTCGTCGGAACACGGGGCGATCGCGGAGCCGCTATTCCCGTTCGAGAGACCACCTACGATTCAGAGACAGAAACCGTTTCGGTCGTGTTTGATCAGCCCGTTCCGCCCGGAACAACGGTCACCATTGGGCTGCGTCCAGACCGCAATCCTGACCTGGATGGACTATATCTGTTTGGCGTAACAGCCTTTCCAGCGGGTGAGTCGGCGTATGGTCAATTTTTAGGATACGGTCGGCTGGAGTTTTACTCGCCCGATCACGATTTCTTCTTCCCTCGCTAATGAAACGTGAATTCGGTAGCCCGATTTTGCGGGCGCGACGCGCCCGCAAAATCGGGCTTTTGGGAGAGTTGCGCAACTCTCCCAAAAGCCCATTCGTCGAATTCACGTTAATGAAATAGCGCTAACTTCAGCTATTTAGCGAATGGTTCAATTAGAACGGGGTGCAGAGGCGGAACCCCTGGCTGAGCACAGCCCACACACCCCTTTGGTTTTTCGATGGGCTAACTGTCTGGGCGGTAGCTATACTTCATCGATCGCTCCCCCACAGGAACTTCCCGCTCCAGCCGTGCAGCCAAAACAGTGACGTGCCGTGACAATCTGCCGTTGCTGTAATTGCTGTGGATGGAAATCGCGAATGTGCGATCGCCTTCCATCCGCCTGCTCTACTTCCAAATCCAGCATTTGATTAAAGTCACAATCAAATAGGCGGCCATCCCACGAAACCGACAGCGTATTGCGACACATCAAGCCCGCCACAGTTGCCGAATTAAAGGAATTCACCAGCAGTTCCATATATCGCTCCAGATTGCCCGACTGCTCCAACCATTCCAAAAACCGAGAAATGGGCATGTTATTCAGCGCAATCAGGCGATCGAAGCTCACTCCATGATGCTTCATCAATCCTGCCTTCCATTCCTGCTCCATCTTCGATTGACCGCTAGCTAAAAATGCGCCAACGGGATTCGACATTAGCGTTAGCCGTCGGTTTGGATCGCCTTGTCCATACCCCGCTGCATTCAGCCGCCGCAGTGCCTCAATGGACTTCTCAAAGGTTCCGTCCCCTCGCTGGTTATCCGTATTGAGCCGACGGTAGTGCGGCAACGAGCAAACGACCTCAACGCCTCGTTCAGCAAACCATTCAGGTAAATCCTGCATTTTGGGCAACAGCAACACCGTTAAATTGCAGCGATCGATCACATGCTTGCCGCGAGCCACACACGCATCTACTAAATAGCGAAAATGAGGATTTAGCTCAGGCGCACCGCCTGTAATATCCACCGTATGAGCCGTTGTTTGATCCAGAGCCGCCAAACAGGCATCGATGGTGTCCCGATCCATCATTTCCTGGGTGCGATCGGGACCCGCATCGACATGGCAATGGCGACAGGTCATGTTGCACAGCTTGCCAATATTGATCTGAAAAATCTCCAGTTGAGCAGGCTTTAAAGTGGGCCAGCCGTGCTTTTCCAGGACGCGGCTGAACTCGGACTCTAGCAAAGCCGCCAGATTGACCGCATCAAGTGTATTCAGCTGAGTTTTGGGATCAGCCAGGGGCGATCGCCGTCGTTGCAGCGAGGTCGTTGGTTTTGGCCCTGCGGCTGGACTGTCTAAATCCAACCCTTCAGTCGTTTCTAAATCTAAGGACGGTGTCTCTTCAAACATGCACTTCGTTACATCGATAACTGCTTGACGTGATCCAACATTTGCATCCCGTGAACCAGAGATGCACCACCCCGAATTGCCGTCGCAACGTGCAACGCTTCGGTCATCTGCTCCAAATCGGCTCCTTGCTGCAAGCATTCCTTACTATAAGCCTCGATACAGTAGGGACACTGCACCGTATGAGAGACAGCCAGAGCAATCAGCGCTTTCTCCCGCACTGACAACGCACCGTCTGCAAAAACAGCCCCGTAATAGTCAAAAAACTTCTTCGCCAATTCTGGATTCCCTTCGCTCACCTGGCTAAAGTGGCTCAAGTGCTCTGGGTTGTAGTATTGCTGCATGATTCCAGTCCTCAAGAAATGTTTTTATTAACGTGAATTTGATGAACGGGCTTTTGGGAGAGTTACACGACACACAACTCTCCCAAAAGCCCGATTTTGCGGGCGCGATGCGCCCGCAAAATCGGGCTATCGAATTCACGTTTTTATTAAACCGTTTTTGCAAACGTTTGGGCCGATGCCAGCCATCCTCACAATACCAATCGGTTTCAGATGAGAATAGCTGAGCTGATTCAACGCGAGCAGCCCCCTTCACGTCCCCTCAATTCTAGAAAGTTCACCCGCCTGTGGGGAGCGAAATCTTCAATCTCCACTCCAAAATGAGAAGGGTGAGGTCATTTAAGAATGTGGATTGATTAAATAAAACCGAATTTTGGGTGGCACGACGCTACCATGCGCCCTGCTATCCAAAATTCGGTTTTGCTTAGCTTGAGATCCCAGGATAATGAGAACAACATCCGTCTTGCCAAATTGTTTTTATCTGGCAGAACCATTAACTCGTTAGTTCCGCAAATTTAGGTGGCATTCTAGGCTCGTAACGTTTAGGATTGCCCTAAGCTTTAGTTCATCACCTGGCACGATTTTCTGTAGAGGTAACGATGGCGGTGTCATCTCCACTTGATGAAGTTGCTCAAAAGCTGGCGCAAGATCAAAATTCAACGCGAATCAAAAAACTGTTAGTCTATGCTTGCAAGAGTACTTGGGAGAATGATGCGGCCAAGCTGAATGGCTTGTATTGGCGAGATTTGATCGGTGAATTAATTCAGCGGTATCCTACCTTAGATCAGTTAAAAAGCCATCTGAATAAAATCGTTCAAACGATTAGCAAACCAGCAGAATATACATTGGTTGCCAATGTAATTACAAACAGCGTGAATTCGCTTTATGTGGATTATCAAGACTCCACTCGAATCATCACGAATCAAACGGTTGATTCAGAATTAGCTCATCAGTTTGAGTCTGATCCAGATTCGCTGCGCATCAAAAAACTTCTGTTTGCCGCGTGCTATAACGTCTGGGAAAATAATCCCGCCAATCTCGCGGTCGTCAGCTTTGAAACGCTCATTCACCAGCTTCGAGACCTGATGCCATCCTTTGATCAGGTGAGAGCCATTCTAGAAAACATTGTTGACTCTCTTAATCGGCAGGCCGAATATCGATTAATTTCTAACAGAATTCTGGCTGCATTTGAGACACTATATCCTGAGCCAGTAGAGCATACTCAACTCGTCGCCGCCGTTCCTTCTCCTCTCGATCAAACTCAGTTTGTTCAACCGTCTCCTCCAATCTCGAAGCAGATTCCCGATCAAAAATCCATCAGTTCTTCCCAACCCTCTGATGCAATCTCCGAGGTTGATAAACCCTCTCCGGATGAGATTGATTGGTTTGATGTGCGGATGGAAATTATGAAATACACCAGTCCACTCCGGGCTAAGATTTTGATTTTTTCGGTGCTGTATTACCCAATTGAGCTAAATCATCAAACCTGGTCAATGCTCCGGTCTCATCATTTAAATGATCTGGTCGAGAGCGTGTTTCAGTCTCATCAAACGCTGGCCGATCTGGAGATCAGGTTAAAAGATACCGCCAAACGGCTAACCGAATCGGATCAATATGCCCAAACCGCAGGCGCAATTCTACGAACAGCCCGGTTAGTATATGGGCGATCGCCCTTCCCCGCTCCTGAACCAACACCCGCTCCAGCCCCATCGCGTCCCTCACCTGCCCAAACCTCTGCACCAAAGGCTACCTTCCTATCGCAATACCCACCTGCGATCGCCGCGACCATGAATTCTGAAGACACCTGTTCCTTCTTTGGAGCACCCACAATGACATGGCAACCCGATTCAGCCCCATCTGAACCGATGACTCATGATTCAGTGCCCAATGGAGGAGAATGCGATCGCCCCTCCCCACCCTACGAACATCCTGCTGCAACGTATCCCACCCCACCTCAGCCACCCCGACCGGAGAATGACAGTGATGATGAAATGACCCAAGTCTTTTAAGAAACATAAATTTAACAAAACCCAAAACTTAATTTTTGAAAGCGCGGCTGAGCCGCGCTTTCAAAAATTAAAAATTCGGTTTTAATTCATCCATACTCCCAAGCATCTGCGCTCTATCCCTCATTCCGCAACCACTCTCTAGCACTACCACCATGAATGTGAATGAATTGCTGACTCAATACGCGGCGGGTGAAGTAAACTTCAACGGCCAAAACTTGGGTGGGGTTAACTTATCAGGGGCCGATTTAATTGGAGTTGACCTGAGCAGCGCCAATCTCAGCGGAGCCGTTCTTATCTTTGCCTATCTAAACCGGGCCAGCCTGAACCGGGCTAATTTAATCAGCGCCAAGTTGAGTGGAGCCAATTTAAGTCAGGCCAATTTAATTGCCTCCAAACTCAGGGATGCTGATTTGCATGGAGCCACGCTTCAGGGAGCCGACCTGCGCAGTGCGGATTTGACCCTGGCGAACTTACTAGACGCCAATCTGATCGATGCTGACCTGCGCAATGCCGATTTGGGCGGCGCAAATCTTACGGGAGCTTGCCTCCGAGGGGCCAACCTGCGCGAAGAAAATCGCAAATACACGGCCAACCTGCGCGGCGCTAATCTGCAAAAAGCCGACCTGCGGGGAGCGAACCTGACTGGGGCCGACCTGGCTAGAGTCGATTTACGGGGAGCCAACCTCAGCGAAGCAACCCTACGGGGAGCAGACCTCAGTGGAGCCGATTTAAGTGGAGCGAATTTGCAGGGAGCGTTTCTGACCGAGGCCAATTTACAAGAAGCCAATCTTCGAGAAGCCAATCTCAACAATGCCAAAGTAGAGCGGGCTAACTTATCCGAAGTTGACTTGACAGACGCGACCCTCAAGGGAGCCATTTTGCCCGACGTGAAGCTCACCAAGTCTAATCTGACGAATGTCAACCTGGTCACGGCAAAACTGACTCGCGCTGATCTGAGCCGCGCCAATCTCACGGGAGCCAATTTGCGCGAAGCAAACTTGACCGATGCTTATCTCGCGCGCACGAATTTCACCGATGCAGATCTGTGCGACGCCAGCCTGGTCAGAGCCGAGCTGAGTAGCGCCAACCTCATGGGAGCAAACTTGAAGGGAGCCGTGCTGCCGGACGGAGTAATTCACGATTAGTAGGCTAAAAGACGTGAATTCGCCATTTCAGCCGCCCGTCGAGCGGCTGAAATGGCGAATTCACGTTAAAGCGGATGGCTTCAATTCAGTCTACTCAAACAGTCGGAAGTAGGGATATCGAACCGGGGCACCCGGCTCTTTATCTAAATCAAAGTTAATCACATCCCAGCAGGGTTCTTCCTGAGGATCTGGACTGAACTCAACGGGAAGACCGTAAAGCCGAGGCCGAGTTGATTCAGACTGACCGCGCCAAGGGGTGCTGCGCTCTAGATAAGTGCTAATTAGCTCCTGATAGCGCTTTGCAATGATGACCTTGGTGGCTCGATAACCCTGTGTATAAAGTCGATCTAATGCCTCGTGGATCTCAAACCGAATCCCATCTGGATGGGTATGCTGGCGATACCACTCATTGTTCCACTGCCGCCAATGTCGTCCAGATTGGAGATGGATTAATTCGCCCGTCTTAGGGTCTGCCTCAAATGCCCCATGTCTCTGACACAAGTACGTGTCTGTCAATGTCAACGCTGGGATCACGTGACGGCAATGAGGACACTGAATTTCAGGCCCAAAAATAGGATACTGTAAGGCTGGGTTAATCATGAAATCGTTACCAGCAAAGCCTCCATGTACCACCGTCAGTTGCTCTATTATAACCGGGGATGCCCTGCCCTAATGGCAATTCTACGGGCATTTTGAAATCAGGACAGGAAGAATTGTGAGAAATCTGTGAGTAATTTTCAAGAGTCATTTATTTCACCTCCAACCTATTGGACACCACCAGATCAGTCAAAGGCCGCCTTTGTGGCGGCAAATGCCACCCTGGTGGGGCAGATAGAACTGGCAGCAGGAGTCAGCATTTGGTATGGCGCGGTGCTCAGAGGGGATGTGGAGCGCATTGTAATTGGCCAGTGTACCAATATCCAGGATGGAGCCATTCTACACGGTGATCCAGGAAAACCGACGGTTTTGGAAGATTATGTGACGGTGGGGCATCGCGCTGTTATCCACAGTGCCCATATTGAGCGAGGTAGCCTGATTGGCATCGGAGCGATCGTGCTGGACGGCGTGCGGGTAGGAGCAGGCAGCATTATTGGGGCAGGTTCGGTTGTAACGAAAGACGTACCGGAGCGATCGCTCGTGGTTGGAGTTCCCGGCAAGGTCGTGCGGACGGTTTCGGATGAAGAAGCCGATGAGCTGATCGAACACGCTCGTCGCTATGAGAAACTGGCGCTCGTTCATGCAGGCAAAGGAACAGATCTGGGTTTTGTAAACATATGTAACGAGCCATCTAGAAAATAGCGGCACTTCATCGCAGAATAAGAATTAAAGATGAGAGCTATTCATAAATCTTTAGGGGAGGTTCTTCAGATGGATTTCGATTGGCGGCTTCTCGTTGTATTGGCACCTGTTCTGCTCGCTGGCAGTTGGGCTGTTTATAACATCGGACAAATCGCTCTTAAGCAAGTGCAAGCTTTCTTAAGCAAGTAATCGTTTGCCTAATTTAGTGACTTAAGTTAACAAAGCGATCGCCCCTGTAAAAATGTGCGATCGGCAACCATTAGGCGTTCAGTAATTTCGGCTGAAACGACAGGGAGCCGTGCTTCTCGTAATGTGTAAAGCGCGGCTCTCTGATTTTCTCAACTTGGGGTTGAATCTCAGGGTCACGGATTTAATAAAACCCGAAACTTAATCTTTAAAGGTGCGGCAGTGCTGTACTTTCAAAAATTAAAAATTTGGTTTTAATGAATCCATAGTCCTAAGCAGGTCTACACTTCATCGGCATCTTGCGTTGTGGCAGCACCCACCGGAGCAGTGGTCGCTTTGACAGATACTTCTATCGGCTTGGCAGATTGGGGAGCATAGGCTACACTCTCGACCGTGGTCGCTTTGGGTTGAACAGGCTCAACGACAGACTCAGCTACGGCAGGAGATGGCTTCTCCGTTAAGCCTAGGCTTTCTCGTGCCTGGGAAAGCGTAAACGCCAGACTTGATTTACTGACCGCTAAAATAGCTCG
>DATNPS010000480.1:0-7658 GCA_036703095.1 Crinalium sp.
GTTTGCACTGCCACCAGTTTGCATACACCCATTTGCCATTCGTCGAATTCGCGTTATTGAAACGTCCAAACCCGAATATCTTTACTTTTGCTGCCGCTCGCCATAATTTGTCGATTCGCATCCACCACAAAAAAGTCAATCGGCGCACCGTATCCAACAAAAGTGCGTAAGATATGCCCATTAGACAAATCCCAAACTTTAATCGTGCCATCCGCACTGCTGCTAATAATTGTGCGGCCATCGGGACTCACCCTGAGCGCGTTCACAAAGCTGCTATGGCCTGTTAGCGTGCGCGCCAATATTCCAGCCTGGACATCCCAAATTTTGATGGTGTTATCTGCACTGGCACTCATGAGCATTCTGCCGTCTGGGCTAACGGCGATCGCATTCACATAGCTGGTATGGCCTGTAAACGTATGCACAACCTCTCCGGTTTTGGCATCCCATAATTTGACGGTGCTGTCGGCACTACCACTGGCTAAATACTTGCCATCGGGCGTGTAAACCAGGGAATTCACTGCGCTTTCATGGCCCTTCAGGGTTTTAATCTCCTGCCCGCTGGCAAAATCCCAAAACCGGATGGTACCATCCGCATTGCCGCTGGCTAAGGTCTTGCCATCGGGACTCACGACGACCGCATTGACAAAACTAGAATCTTTGAGAGTGCGGATATTCTGTCCGGTTTCCAGATCCCAGATCCGCAGGGTTTCATCTGCACCAGCGCTAATTAAGCTTTTGCCATTCGGACTGATGATCAGGGCATTGATATAGCTGGTATGGCCCGTCAACTTGCGGATGAACGTTTTCGTTCCCAGATCCCAGATCCGAATCGTGCCATCGACTCCACCGCTGATCAGCTGATTGGTACCACCGGGCCCCAAGATTAAACACTTCACCTCTCCCATGTGGCCCGACAAGACTTCGACCACTGAAATGGTTTCAGTTACGCCATTGGCAGCAATATTGCGCTGATTCTGATAAACCTGCCACCCGCCAAATCCTCCCAAGGCAATCAGCAGCGCTGCCGCCCCACCCCATAACCATTTCCGCTTAAGACGACTGCCCTCCTGCACAAAGGTCGATCGCTGCGGAACGGTAGCCTCGTTGACGACCGTAGCTGAATTGGCAGAACGACCAGGCTGGTTAGGCTGGGCTTGGGCAAGCTGGCTGGATAGCTGCGCTAATTCCTCTAAAATCTCCTGGGTGTTTTTGGGGCGATCGCCAGCCTTGGGGGCGATTAGCTTATCCATGAAATTTGCGAGTTGAGGCGAAATTCGAGGTGCGTATTCGCGCCACTTCAACTCATTGTTGAGATGATCATATACATCCACATCGGTCGGCAATTTTCCGGTCAGCAAATAAATAAACGTGCGGCCCAGTGCATAAAAATCAGACTGCGGAACGGCCTGTCCATACTCCTGCTCTGGCGGCGTGTAGCCTGCGGAACTGATGCGCGTCACGCCGCTGGAGCCTCCGCTCAAATGCGCCAGGTAAGTATAAGTCATCTCACGCGCCGCCCCAAAATCCACCAGCACCAGTTGCCCGGTGGAGCGCAACATGATGTTTTCTGGTTTAATGTCCCGATGAAAGTAATTCTTTTGATGCACCAGATGCAAAATTTCGACCATCTGCTGCAACCAGTTCAATGCCTGTTTTTCGCTGATGGGATGGTTTCCCTGCTGACGCATCCATTCTCGTAAATTCGGGCCATCGATCTTTTCCATGATGATGCAGTGCACCACGGTAGACCCATTCCGGGGCACAAACTGAAAATACCCGTTCGGTTCAATCAACGGAATGCCGGGATGACGAAGCTGCCCCAGCACCATCGCTTCTTGCTGAAAGAGTTCAACGGCTTTGGGATTGCTGGTGTAAGTCTCTTTGAGAACTTTGAGGATTTTGGGAACGCTGCGCTCGTAGGCTTCATAGACTTTGCCAAAGCCACTTTTGTCGCTCAACAGCCGCAGCACCCGATAGCGCTGTTGCAAGATCAGATCAGAACCACAGCTTTCGCAAAAGCGACTGCTATCGTTGCCGGGGTGATCAGGTTGAGGACAGCTAGGATTAATGCAAAGGCTCATAGCTGATGGCAGGTAGATGTGTCCCTATTATCTTGCCCAGATGGGAGTAGCGACGAGAGAGCAATAAAATATCATCTTCAATCATGCGCTACGCTGGCCCTTAGCCTAATTACAGTAATCTCATCCTGTCGATTGCTGACCGTTCCGGCTTACCTGCGGCAAACCGGAACGGTCAGCGATTGCGGGTTTTGTGTCTCCGACTGAGACACAAAACCCGCAATCGGTTTCAAAATGAAAATTGCTAATCTAATCTACAACCTTATGCCCAAGCGATCGCTCCATCCCTGGCATCCTCAACTTGGCTCACAGCGCGACTGGGTATGGCGCGGTTGGCAAATTCGCTACACCCACATCCGTACCGATGATACCGTCGCGGCGACCTCCTCGCCCCCACTGGTATTTCTGCATGGATTTGGGTCTGCTTTAACGCAGTGGCGGTTAAACCTGATTCCCCTTAGCCAACATCGCACCGTTTATGCGATCGACCTGCTGGGATTTGGCGCATCTGAAAAAGCAGCCGCATCCTATAACGTCGATTTATGGATTGAGCAAGTTTATGATTTTTGCCAGACGCTGATCGGCCAGCCTGTGATTTTAGTCGGGCATTCACTGGGGGCGTTGGTCGCGTTAGCCGCTGCTGAACGGCATCCCGACTTAGTAAAAGGTCTGGTTCTGATCACGCTACCATCCTCCCGCCAGGAATTATTGCCAGAGTGGCTACAGCCGATTGTAGGGGCGATCGAAGGCTTGTTTGCCTCTCCTTTGATTATCAAACCGCTGTTTCAGTTCATTCGTCAGCCCGCGTTTATTCGATCGGTGCTGCGCAAAATCTACTCCAATCCCGAAAGCGTAACGGACGAACTGATTTCTAGCTTTACCATGCCAGCCCTGGATCGAGGATCAGCGGCGGTTCTAACCCGATTGGTCAAAGCCCGGACTCGCTCCGACTTTAGCCCCAGCACAAAATCCCTGTTGCCCAACCTTCAGATCCCGATCCTGATGTTATGGGGAGAACAGGATCAGGTCATTCCCCTTACTTGGGGCAGGCAGCTTCCGGCCCTTAACAACAAGGTCAAGCTGGTCGAGCTACCGGGTGCCGGACATTGTTCCTATGATGAATCTTCAGAGCAGGTCAATCACGAAATTCTGACGTGGCTCCAAACCAATTCCAACGCGGAATACTATAGCCGTAGTCAGGTGAATTAGGCCGGGTGCAGGGTTTCATCCCTGGCCGGGGGCAAAGCCCCCATACCCTCCTTGTTTTTCGATGTCCTAATCAACATAGCGACAGCGATAAAAGGATTACATTCAACGCAACGTTCGAGAGGCAAGACTGTCATGGAGCATCGAGGGCCATTGCAAGCAAAAGGGCGTGGTTTGTGTGGATTCGTATTAGGCGCAACCTATCCGGTTCAAGCACTACGGCTCTTTCAAAAGCATCCTCAATTAAGAAGCTATGTTTTGATCCCGCTCCTGGTGAATGTGATTGTGGGAGGCAGTCTCTATGCTGGATTGCTCTTTGCAGGCTTTCATCTGATCGATGCCCTGATCCTCCACCTTTCGCACTGGCTATCGGGTCTACCTGCGCCAACGTTACCCTCACCAACCTTACCGACCTGGACGCTGACCTTACCAACATGGCTAACGCAGTGGACGGGCTGGATTCAGTCGTGGTTTAATCAATTGCCCGATTTAGGTAGCTGGTTGACAACCTGGTTCGACAAGCTGCCCGGCTTACCCGATTGGTTCGGAAGGCTCCCAAACTGGGCGATCGCCATTGTGCTCTGGCTGGTTCATGCGGTGCTGGTCGTAATCCTGCTGCTGTTGACGGGATATATTCTGCTTCAGTTTGGGGTCTTGCTGGGTGCACCCTGGTACGGCAAGCTGTCTGAAGAATTAGAACAATTGCAGCTAGGGCAGCTACCTCTGGTAGAAGCTGGGTTGACGAGTACCCTTCGAGACATCGGGCGAGCGGTGCTATATGAGCTGAAGAAATTAGTGCTCATGATTGGTGTCGGGGTGCTGCTTTTGCTGTGCAATTTTTTACCTGGCATCGGAACGGCGATCGCTACTATTGGCGGTGTCACTCTAGCGGCCACGCTCGTCTGTTTAGACTTCCTGGATGCGGCTTTAGAACGGCGGCGGTTACGCTTTCGCGAAAAGCTCGGCTTTATTCTCAAAACCCTACCGGATAGCGCCTCATTCGGCTTCGTTTGCCTGGGGCTAGTCAGTATTCCGTTTCTCAATCTTCTGGTGATCCCGGTTTGCGTCAGTGCTGGCACCCTGTTCTTCTGCGATCGCCTGCTCAAACCCATTGACACATCAAGAACAGCACCGGAGCATTAACGTGAATTTGGTAGCGCCATTTCAGCCGCCCGTCGGGCGGCTGAAATGGCGCAAAAATGACGTCCTGCGCGACGCGCAGGACGTCATTTTTGAATTCACGTATTACTTAGAAAACAACCGAAAATACAGCGATTGCAGTGTTTCTTTAATTGGAAAGGCGATATACGTTAACGGGTTAATCGTGACAATAATATCTCGAACATTTCGCTTGGCTAATGCGACAACCGCCCAGGCTACCCAATCCGCAGACATGACACCGATTGGATTTAGATTACTTTTAAATGGCCCTAAAATAATCTTGCGAATCACACAGGGAGCATCTAGCCGACGAAGTGTAATCAGGTTTCCCAAAGTCCGTTTAGATAACTCGTAAAGTGGGCTGACAGCAGGGCCAACCTCTGCTTCAGAAGTATTAATCCACAGTTCTTTTACGTTCTTTGCGTCTGTTTTTTGGACTGTTTTCAAAAACAATTCTGCTAGCGCCCAGGCCGAAAACGTATTAACGTCAAACGATTTTTGAATAGCGTCATAGGTGCGATCGCCATGAACATTAATGCCATGATTAATAATCAAAATATCAATCTCTGCAAGGCGATTGCTCAACTCTGATTCTGACCCCACTTGCCAAGGGAGCACTTCAATTCCCTCCTTAAACGATGCATTGGGTGAGGTCGTGAGGGCAATTAATTTAGCTCCTTGTTTCGACAACTCGTGCATCAACGCTCGCCCCATTGAGCCAGATGCACCTGTGATGCCAACAACTTTTCCGTCAAAAAATAAATCGGTGCCCATGATTTGTTCTACTCGGAGAAAGTGCCCCCATAAAGGAAGGTAGCGGATTGTAGAATACCTGACCTAATGGTAGACACCGTGTTCTAAATTAACGAATTACAATGGTATGCGTGCCTCTGTAACTCAAGCAAACACGTCGGTTAACCTCAATTTTCGGTTGTAAATTCAATCCGTATACGCTCAACCTATCATGATGCGATCGCGTTAAGAGACGCATTGCTCATCTCTCGCAAAATTTTAGGAATTTTATCGTTCAACTCTCACCTGCTTACACCACTGAAGTAAGAATTAGGAAAATACAGTCATGTTTTTAGTCACCGGAGCAACAGGTGGATTGGGGCGACGAATTGTGCGACTGCTGTGTCAGCAAGAGCAGCCCGTTCGGGCATTTGTGCGGCTCACGTCTCACTATGCCGAGTTAGAGCATCGGGGTGCAAATATTTTTATCGGAGATCTGACGCAAGAGCGTGATATTCAAAAAGCCTGTAAGGATGTGCAATACATCATCAGCGCTCACGGCTCTAATGAAGTCACGGGTGGCCCCCAAGCGCTGGATTATCGCGCCAATATTGACCTGATTGATGAAGCTAAAGCGCAGGGCGTTCAGCATTTCGTCTTGATTTCAGTATTGGGAGCCGATCGGGGATACGAAGACGCTCCCGTGTTTAAGGCCAAATATGCGGTAGAGCAGTACCTTCAGAACAGCGGCCTGAACTATACCATCTTGCGACCGTCGGGATTTGCGTCCAATCTGATTCCCCTGGCCGAACGATTTCGGCAAACGGGAGTTTACGTCTTGATTGGCGACCCCAAGAACCGCACCTCGATTGTCAGCACCGATGATTTAGCCCGACTTGCGGTCGATTCCGTCACCGTCGAAGGAGCACGCAATCAGGTCTTTGCCGTCGGAGGCCCAGAGATCATGGAGCGGGGCGATATTCCCAAATTATTCAGCCAAATTTTCAATCGGACGCCGTTTTTGGTCAATCCCCCTGTGCTGGCGATCGACGGCATTCGCTCGGTGTTGGGTCTGTTTAATCCGTCTGCCCAGTCGGCTCTTGGCACGTTTAGAGCACTGCTAGCAAACGAGTTCTTCTGCACCCCGGTTGAAATTGAGCGGTTAGAATCCGTATATGGAATGCAGCTTGAAACCCTGGAAAGTTTTCTTAGACGCTATGTCAGTGTTTGAGTAGACTCACATGAATTCGACAAACGCGTGAGATGATGTCCAACGCGATGCATTGGACATCATCTCGCGTCATTCCAACTGCCTGTTGGGCATCTAAAATGACGCTATCGCATTCACGTTCAACTTACATCCAGCTAATGCCTTTAGTTGTAAGAACATACTGAATCAGCAGTGCGATCGCAATGGCTACAGTTGCTCCAATCAGTGTATTCAACACATTCACAATTTCATTCGTTAACCACTCAAATTTGGATTGCAACGTTGCACCAATAACGCTTTCCAAATTGGTCGCAATGAATGCTGCGATCGCACAAATCAAAATTTCAACGGGCGTAATCAGCCCCACCCCCCAGGCAACAGAGGCGATCGCAGCAGACCCTAAAACCCCTGCAAATGTGCCTTCTAAGCTAATCGCACCTTCCGTTCCGCGCGCTACGGGTTGCAACGTGGTAATCAAAAATGTGCGTTTACCATACGCTTTGCCAACTTCACTGGCGCAAGTGTCTGAGAGTTTGGTGCTCATGCTGGCGGCATAACCCAACACACACAGAAATGCAACGTTGAGAATAGGGCCTGATGCATTGAAGGCAAAGGTATATGCCCCAAGAGCACATAGCGTTGCAATTAAGGCAGAACCCCACACGTTTTCTGGCCCTCTGGCCCCCGATCGCTTTTCAGCAATGCCTTCGGCTTCCTTTTGAGCCAACCCAATTTTGGTAACGGCTGAACCCACCAGGAAGTAAAACATCATCACGACGTATCCGCGCCATCCCAATGTTCCCCAGATGATGATGCCCAAAATCCAGGCGTGAACCAGCCCAGCCGGGGTAAGCAGCTTTTTCGGCGTGAACCAGGCGATCGCCAGCAAAACGGTATTCAGCCCAACGCTGATCACCCAGGGCATCAGGATATCCAAAATTTCGGGTGGAATAGACATAGAACTCACCTAGTGAAGTGCAACCGCTGAACGCGTCAAGACATATGCTGCCGTTGAGTATGCCCCCATCCGGGCATTAAATTCCATAGTCCCTAGTCTAATGGGGAATTTTCGAAAGGATTAAATAATTTGATGTAGAACCAGCCATTTCGCTATGCAATCAATGGCCGTACAAGCTCATCGCAGACGAGCTTGTACGGCCATTGATTGCGGGTTTTGCTCACCCGACGGGTGAGCAAAACCCGCAATCGATTTACAGCGGTTTTCAATCGCTTAAAACCCGGTTGTTTTTTTGAGAGCCGCGCTGAGCGCG
>DATNPS010000415.1:0-3432 GCA_036703095.1 Crinalium sp.
AGAGTAGCAACACTCCGGCAGGGGGTAGAATCCAGAAGGCGATCGCATTCAGCACCGGAAACGCCATATCTCGCGCCCCGATCATCAAGGGAATCAGGTAATTAGCTAATCCCGCTAGGCAAGGAATGATCCACAAAAAGATCATGATCGTGCCGTGTAGCGTAAACAGCCCGTTGTATGCCGGACGGCTCACCACATTGAGTTCAGGTGTGATCAACTCTGCCCGGATCAGCATCGCCAGCAGACCACCAATCAGGAAAAAGATAAACGTCGTGAACAGATATTGAATGCCAATGACTTTATGATCGGTGCTGAAGCTCAGGTAACGTCGCCAATTGGCACGGTTGCGAGATGGTCGGGTTAGATCAACGGGAATACTGGCGGGATGATCGGTCATGCTTATTGTCCTTGAGTACTGGCATCGTTCACAGATTGAGGTGGTGCAGGTGAAATGGTGGGCCAACTCTGGCGATCGCTTTGCACGTCTTGCGTGTATTCGGCATAAGCGCGATTAGAGGCCAGAGCAGGTTGACGGTCAGCGGCTTGAGATAGCCACTGGCCGTAGCGTTCAGGCGATTCAACATACACATCGGCATCCATCAGAGAAAAGTACGTGCCGCTAAACTGAGAATCTCTCAGCCGATACTGGCCTTCGCGCAACGGCGTAAATACAAATGTGATGGTGCGATTGGGAATGATGTCTTGCTTGACGCGAAATTCAGGCACGTAAAAGCCGTGCAGCACATCTTCTGAACGCAGCACGAGCCGAACGCTCTGATTCACAGGTAAATGGAGTTCGTTACTGGTGACCGCATTGGGATAGCGAAAAATCCAGGCCCATTGTTTTGCCGTCACGCCAATTTCTTCACTCGCAGGCTTAGCCTGATTTTGGGTGGTGGTTCGCTCTTTACCACTCGGAGCCGCATCTGCATAAGCAGGTTCCTCCAGCGGCAAATGATGCATCACAATGGGCGACAGACCCAGAATATTGAGCTGCTCATAAATTGAGAAACTTTGAGCGGCAATCCAGATCACCAGTACAGTTGGTGTCAACGTCCAGAGAATTTCAATTTTGGCATTGCTTCTAGACGGATGACCTTCGCTAAAGTCATCCTTAGATGCCCGACAGGTGAGAATGGAATATCCGATCACACCCGTAATGCCTAAGAAAATAAATGTACCGACTGCGACTAAAAAGCTAAATAAATTATCGACTTGTTCTGCTTCTGCGGTACCTTGCACAGGCATCCAGCTATACGACCATTTTCCAGTCCAGTAACTTAAAACAATAATGACTGCTACGAAAATCGCTAACAGTACAGTGTTAAATAATCGCCTCATATACACGCAACACAGTAGTTAGACACGATAAAGGGTGTGTGCCGCGCCCCTTCGGGGCACGGCACACACCCTTTGGGGTTTTTATTTAATGGTGCCCATGTACTTATACGGTTCATTTCAACACCTCATCTGGATTTTGGTGCTCACGCAGTAAATTTGCAGCCGTATTGTGAACACCAAACTGATCGCCTAACTGTGCGCCCAATGTTCCATGCACATACAGAGCGCCGAGTAATACAATTCCGACCAGTAAGTAACTCCACTGCACCTGCCGAGGTCGATCCCTGCGCCAGCGATAGCGTTGAAATCCTCGCCAGACTGCCATTCCTGCGATCGCCCCCAGCAGCAAAATCCCTCCCAATCCATGCAGCAACATCGTTGTTTTAGGATTGAGTCCCCAATCGCTGATTTGATCGACTGGTGGATCAGCTAACATCAGCTCAAAAAAGCCAAACGCGGCTGTAAACACAGTGACAATTGCAGCGGCCAGCAGGTTATACCAACCAACATCATAAAAGCTTTCCCGAATAGCGGTTAGCGACAGAAATTTGAGAATCGGTCGCTCTAGCGGAAAGAGATTTCCTGCAATGTCAAATGTAATCGCGATGATGAATAATCCCAACGTAAAGTGAACAAAATTGGGATGCAATGGCACTTCATACGGCAACTGATTAGCCTGGAGCGACCAGTTCATTGAAACACTCCCTGCTGCGCCGCTTGCACGACAGGCTCTACATGTAGCCCATACACCCACACTAGCTTAGTCCCCAAATACGTTTGCAGAAATACTAGACAGCACAAGAAGGCCAGCGCTCCTAAAAAGGCTGGAGAAAGCCGAATCGGATCGCGATTGCGGATGACAAATCGCCATGCTGTCAGGGCAACCAGAATCGCAGACAGTGACCATCCTGTAACGGTATGTAAGTTCAGGGTAGACTGAGCCGCATCATAAACATTGGCCAATCCTGCTTCGAATTGACCGAAAAGAATGGCAGCGAAAATAGCGATCGTTGCCACAAATAAATTCCAGAAGCTCACCTCAAACAAGCGATGGTTGCGGGTGAAATAGCCCAATACATCACAGATGAATGAAAAGAACACCATCGCTATCACGAAGTGGATGATGATTGGGTGAATGGGATCAGGGTAAGGAAGCCCCTGATCGTTGAGCAGTAGAGCAATCATGATAAGTCAAGGCTCCTGCCCTTAACACGATAGGAGATGAATCGCGATTCCCTCTATCGTTTAAAGAATCACGAAAGGTATGGAATAGCCCTACTCCCTCGGAGGGATTTTGTGGGTTGAATCATTTTTGCGCTGGATGGGTGGGCCTTTGGCTGAAATGAGGCGATCGAATTCGGAATGGATTGCGACTTGTGAAAACACGCTGGGGGGAGATGTGCCGATGGCGCGTCTCTACATGAAAAATCATGGTGATGTGATACGGGTTGGATTGTGGGGCGATCACATTTCGATCGCTCCTAATGCTTTCAAGGCCGTCCTTTGGGCGGTGGTAATTCCCGTTACACCCGTGATATTGGTGTCTATATAGGGTTTGTCAGGAATCAGCGTTTGGAGGCATTCACCTGTTTCTGAGTGCCAGAGTTTAATCATTCCGCCTTGACTGCCCGTTGCGATCGCCTTCTCTTGCTGAGTGGGTGAAAACGCGATCGCTGACCGCCAGGGTGTATTCAGAACCGCCAGAACCTTGGTACAGGTACCTGTTTTAACATCCCAAAGGCGAATGGTTTGGTCGAGGCTGCTGCTCGCTAATACAGCACCATCCGCCCGAAACGCCACTGACCAGACGTTATTGCTGTGTCCCTCCAGGACTTTGAGGCATTTTCCGGTCTTAACAGACCATAGCCGCACCGTTTCGTCGTTGCTGGCACTACTGAGCGTTTGTCCATCCGGACTGAACGCGATCGCCTGTATGCGACTGGTGTGTTTGTCCAAAATCTTGAGGCAGGTTCCGGCCTTGATTGACCACAGGCGAACGGTTTGATCTTCGCTACTGCTGGCGATCGTATCCCCGTCGGAGCTGATGGCGATCGCCCAGACCCAGCCCGTATGTCCTTTCAAGGTTTGGAG
>DATNPS010000483.1:0-1731 GCA_036703095.1 Crinalium sp.
GTTTGCAACACGGCTTCACTATTGAGCCAGAGCGTTTCTGGATCGGTATCGCTATCCGGTAATGTGCCTAGATAACTGGCAATGATGGGAATGATTTCAGCTTTTTCAAAAAAGTATTTACCCTGCTCAAAGGTAGTCGCCGCAATTTGACTCAGAATATTGACGCGATCGGAAACTGAAAGATGATAGGTTTGATCGCGCTGAATTCCTCTCGCTTTATCCCATCGCACGAGCAAAATATCCAGACCTGTTTGATAAAGGCGCGATCGCTTTTTGGGAAACGCCGAACGCTCTTGAAACACCAAACACGCGAGGTGCAATAGGATGGGTGTAACCGCTAGCTCTCGAATCGATTGATGCTCTGGCCGCTGAATTTGCTCTAAAAACTGTTCTGCTTTAGCGGCTCCGATTTCAGGGTTCGCTGAGTTTGTAGACGTGAACCATTTTTGTACAAAGGTCGTGATTTGAGAGGGCGCAAAATCAGCCATCTCCATAACGGTGAACCCTCGAAAATAATAATCTTGAGCCGCGAGACGGCAGGTGACGATGAGTGGATTTTTAGAATAGGTATCTGCAAAGGTTTGAATCTGAGAGGAGAGCTGAGTTTGAATGTCACCAGACACCTCGTCCAATCCATCTAAAAGCAGCAAAACGCGACCCTCTTGGAGGAGTGTGAGAATTTTCTCGTGCGATAGCTGACACGCACTCCACTGCTGGCTAATGTACTGAACAAAATTAAACGAGTTGTCGTTTAACTTCGCAGCCAGATCGCGCAATGAAACGAATGCGGGGACACAGTGGCTAAAGGCGTTTCCAGCATTACATAACAATGCTAAATGCTGTAAGAATGTGGTTTTTCCAGCCCCCGGCTTGCCGAGAATTAACAGTCGGATTTGTTGTGCAACAGCTTGTAGCGCAGGGATACGAGTTTGTGCTGATGTTAATAGCGGTGGCTGGTCTGTAATGGCAGACGGTTGTAAATCGGTAACCTCTAACCATCGTTGATTGGTCAGACAGGGAAGGAGTTCTACATCGGTATAAACATGCTCTAATGCAAGCGGTTGAGCCAGATCGATCGCCGTTTGCAAAGTACCACATTGAGCCTGAATGATAGGATTGAGATGCGATCGCACCTCTTGCACTAATTCATCGATCGTACTGGCAGATTGAACGTCTTCAACCTCTATATCTACCATCAGCGGTGAATCATATTGAAGTCGTTCAGCGATATCTTCCCAATCTAAATCCAGTTGAAAACAAATATCGACAAACAAATGTCGCTCAATTGGTTTACCTGAAAAGAACTTCCAGATGGATTGACGAGTTTGTAATCCAACGGCACTTGCAAGATATTCCTGTGTCCACTCTCGGCGTTGAAATGCATGTTTTGCTTTTGCAATTCCGATTGCAGATGCTTTTAGCGATCGCTTACCCATAATTAAATTCTCCACTTCCCCGTGAAGTTTGAAGTGTGCTCAATCAACAGCAAATTGTCTCGACGATAATCATCCTTCAAGGGGCGGAAGGTTTAATAGAGTGGGCTTTTATGACTCCATCAGCGTTGGGGGATGCTGGGATGGTTAGCCCAAACTCACTCAAGGCTGTGTAAAACCTGAGTTGACCTTACTAATTCTCTATTCAAGGATTTATGGTTCGATCCGGAACAAGCCGTTCTATATAACCCAGCAATTACGATCCAGTTAGAAGCCCTGTTATGGCCGATGATGCTGA
>DATNPS010000419.1:0-26936 GCA_036703095.1 Crinalium sp.
CCGAAGACGATCTGCGACACCAGAAACAGATGTTTCAGGCGATCGTCAATCATATTCCAGTCATGATTGCGCTCTATAACGCTGAAGGACGGATTGAGTTTATCAACCCAGAGCTGGAACGGGTTTTGGGTTGGACGTTAGCAGACTGGCAGCAGCAGGATATTCTGGCCCATACTTATCCCGATCCGATTGATCGACAAAGCGCCATAGAGCATATGTTGGCGGCAACGGGGCACTGGAAAGATTTCTCTACGCTGACGGCAGATCAGCAGCTATTAGAGACCTCCTGGGTGAATGTGCCGCTTTCGCGTGGGCTGCTGTTGGGAATTGGGCAGGATGTGAGCGATCGCAAACAAAAAGAACGTGCTCTGCGACAGGCGATGGAAGCGGCTGAAGCGGCAAACCTGGCGAAAAGTACGTTTCTGGCTAACATGAGTCATGAGCTACGCACCCCGCTCAACGTAATTCTGGGCTTTACTCAAGTGATGGCCCATGACCCGACTCTGGCTCCTAACCAGCGAGACGATTTGCAAACGATTCGCCGCAGTGGTGATCATCTGCTGAGCCTGATCAACGACATTTTAGATTTGTCTAAAATTGAAGCTGGACACTGCACGTTAGAGGAAGCCGGATTTGACCTCATCTCGTTACTGCATGCCCTGCGCACCATGATGTCTGAACGGGCAAACGCCAAACGGCTGCGCCTGGAGTTTGACATTGCCCCCGAAGTACCCCAATTTGTCATCGCTGACGAACAAAAACTTCGTCAGGTTCTCCTGAACCTCCTGAGCAACGCCATTAAGTTTACGAAGCAAGGAAGCGTGATGCTGCGGGTTAGGAGGCAGGGGGTAGGAGGTAGGAGTCAGGAGTCAGGAGTCAGGAGTCAGGAGTCAGAGAGATGCGGGAGTCAGAGAGAGGAGGGAGATAGGGGAGATGGGGGGGATAGGGGAGATAGGGGAGATGGGAGGCTTCTTTCTTCCCCACCTTCCCCATCCACCCCACCCCCCATCCCCTACCCCCCACCCCCCACCTGCCTCCAATTCGAAGTCATCGACACTGGTGTCGGTATTCTTGAGAATGAACAAAGCACGATTTTTGATGCATTTGTGCAGGCAGCGGCAGGTAAAAAATCGGCTGGCGGTACAGGGTTGGGCCTTACCATTAGTCGTAAGCTGCTGGAGTTGATGCATGGAGAAATTGCCGTTCAGAGTATCCCGAAGGTGGGCAGTACGTTTACCGTGACGGTTCCAGTGCATCCGATTAGCGGGCTTGATGTGCAGCCAGATCAGCGCGATCGCCTGATTGTCGGGTTGGCTCCCAATCAGCCCAAGCGTCGCATTTTAGTCGTAGATGATCAGCGCGAAAATCGGCTGTTGCTCGTTCGGTTACTAACACAATTAGGACTGGACGTGCGGGAAGCAACCAATGGTCAGGAAGCCATTCGCACCTGGCAGGAATGGCACCCCGATTTGACCTGGATGGACATTCGGATGCCCGACATGGACGGATATGAAGCAACACAATGGATTCGCGAATATGAGAAATCGCGAGAGCATCATGCTGAGATCAGGAGTGCGCGTAGTGTTGAGCCATCTGCTTCTTATGCCTCTATTCATCCTTCTATCATCATTGCCTTGACCGCTCAGGCATCCCAGAGCGATCGCACGCTTGCCCTTGCCGCAGGCTGCGACGACTACATCAGTAAACCCTTCCACGAGGAAACGCTTTTCCTGAAACTGAAAGAGTATCTGGGTCTGGAATATCTGTATGCAGAAGCAGACCCTCCGCCCGATCGCCTGGCTGCTCCAGCACCCAACTCAAATCAAACTGACTTGGCGGTTTTGGAGCAAACAATGTTTGCCAAGCTATCTGCCAATTGGCTGCATCGCCTGGAGTATGCGGCGGTGTGTGGGGATGATCGGGCGATCGTAGACCTCGCAGCACAACTTCCTCCCGATCTGGCTCCACTGGTGACTCACTTAACAGCGCTAGCCGACCAGTTTCAGTTTGAACAAATCCTTACCCTGATTCATACCTACGCTGCCCACTAAAGATTCACTTGAAAGAGTTCGTTCAAAAGTCAGTTACTGACATCAATAAATCTGTTTATCCTTGTCCTGTTGATTCTTTCGCCCCGTTGATTCTTTCGCCTTGTTGGTTCTACGATGACATTCTCGATTGCAAACCCACTGACTAACCTGACTCCTGCATCCCTGGTGACCTTAGAAGAATGCAGTGCAGAGTCCATTTATGCTCCTGGCTATATTCAGCCCCATGGAATTTTACTCACCCTCCAGGAGTCGGATCTGACGATTTTGCAGGTGAGTGAGAATGTGGAAAAGTATTTTGATATTTTCGCCGCATCGTTGATAGGGCAATCTTTACAATGCTTGTTTCCTCGTAGTCAGGTCAAACATCTTGCGGATGCACTTCGCGAAAATAACTTAGAACGCTGTAATCCGTTTGAGTTAAAAACGCGAAACAAAGTTGGCTCGTCTGGTGCTTCACAGTCAGAAAAGAGCGATCGCTCAAATGCCTCCGGATCTGAATTCAATCGCGATCGCGCCAAACCACAACGCTTTAGATGCACGCTTCTCCGTACTGCGAATGGCTTAATTCTGGAACTCGAACCTCAACTGTTTACGGCAAGACCTTCGATTCAGTTTTATCATCGCTTGCAGTCGGCAATCCTCATGCTTCGCAGCGCTACCGATGTTATCGGTTTGGCTCAAACGCTGGCCAGGGAAATCAAGGCGATTACGGGATTCGATCGCGTGATGGTTTACCGCTTTGAGTCCGATGATCATGGAGTGGTGATTGCTGAGGAAAAAGAGAGCCATTTAGAAAGCTATTTGGGATTAAACTATCCAGCTACAGATATTCCTGCTCCTGCTCGTGCGTTATTTCTGCGTAACTGGGTGCGTCAGATTCCCAACGTCAATGCAGGTTCATCTCGCCTGATTGCTGCACCTACGGCTTCAAATGATCCACCTCTAGATCTGAGCGGTTGTATTCTACGCGGAGTGTCACCCTATCATGTTGAATACTTGCAGAACATGGGAGTTACGGCGTCGCTCACCATCTCGTTAATTAGCGATCAGCGGCTCTGGGGGCTGATTTCCTGCCATCATCACAGCCACCGATTGGTCGATTATGAGATTCGTAAAACCTGCGAATTTCTGGGACAGTTTGCGTCTATTGAACTCGTTCATCAGCAAGATCGAGCTTTAAGCCATTATCAAACTCAGGTGCAAGCGATTCAAAATAAACTTCAGCAGGCATTTTTGCGAGAACCCAATTTCATTCAGCAGGTCTTGACTCACAATGCTACCGACTTGCTCAAGCTGGTTCATGCTGAAGGGGTGGCGATCGCCCTGGATCAGCAGATTTCGCTGATTGGACAAACTCCTCCGCTAGATGCGGTACAGGCGCTCTTAACCGGGCTGCTGCCGCTGAAACAGTCTGAAATCTACTGGACGGACTGCATTGCTCAATCTTATCCATCCGCTAAAGCCTTCAAAGAGTCAGCCAGCGGCCTGCTTGCGATTTCTATTGTGCTGCATCAAAGGTCATACCATTTGATCTGGTTTAGACCGGAGCAAATTCAATTTGTAAACTGGGCGGGTAGCCCTCACGATGCCATTACCGTCGATGCCTTGGGTCAGTTGCGGCTATGCCCTCGCAAATCGTTTGAACTGTGGAAGGAAACGGTGCAGGAAACGTCGCTGCCCTGGGAAATTGCAGAAGTCGAAGCGGCGCGGATGATGCGCAACACGTTAATGATAGCGGTGCTGGAGTTTTCTCAAGCGGCACTAGAACAAGCGGCTGAACGAGCGGCGATCGCCAACCGCGCTAAAAGTCAGTTTCTCGCCAAGATGAGTCACGAGCTACGCACACCGCTCAATGCCATCCTGGGATTTACTCAGGTGATGAACCGCAATCCCAATACACCCGCCGATTTTCAAGAGCATCTGGGAATTATCAGCCGCAGTGGAGAACATTTGCTGTCTCTGATTAACGATGTGTTGGAAATGTCTCGCATTGAGGCGGGACAACTGGTCTTGACCGAGCGATATTTCAACCTGCATCGCTTAATGCAATCGATGCATGAGCTGTTCGCCCTCAAAGCCTCTCAAAAGGGGTTAACGCTAGTCTTTGAGAAAGCCTCTGATGTGCCTCGCTATAGTTGTGGCGATGAGGCAAAAGTCCGACAAATTCTGATCAACTTGATCAGTAACGCGATTAAATTTACGACTCAGGGTAGCGTTACGGTGCAGGTCAGCACTGAACCATCGCGATCTGCAAAACAGCATGGCTGTACATGTCCCCCTGATTTGTCGCATGCCTGTCAGGCAACCCTGCTGACTTTTGCCGTCAAAGATACGGGATGTGGTATCAACGTGCAGAACTGGGAATCCATTTTTGAAGCATTCATGCAAACTGAACAGGGTCGCCGAGCTGAGGGAACCGGACTGGGACTGTCGATCAGCCGTCAGTTTGCCCGATTGATGGGAGGCGATATCACCGTTCAAAGCACAGCAGGACAGGGATCGACCTTTACCTGCCAGATCGTGGTGTATCAGCCTGAAGGGACTGATCTACTGGAGCCGGAAACGACGCCTCCCGTTGTCAGTCTGGCCGCAGGACAGGGAACTTACCGCATTCTGGTTGCAGAAGATTTGCCAGAAAATCGTCAACTCATGAAAACACTCTTAGAGCCAATCGGATTTCAGGTCTCTGCCGTTGAGAACGGAGCAGAGGCGATCGCCCAATGGCGAGCATGGCAGCCTCACCTGATTCTCATGGACATTCGAATGCCCATTGTGAATGGCTATGAGGCAACCCAGCGGATTCGGGCTGAGGAGAGGGGAGAGAGGGAGGAGAGGGGGGACAAGGGAGATGGGGAAGATAGGGAGGTTGATGGGATGGCCTTATCTTCTTCCACACTCGCACACCCGCACACCCGCACACTCGCACACCCCACAAAAATCATTGCCCTAACCGCCTACGCCTTTGACAGCGATCGCCTGGCAAGTTTAGAGGCGGGATGTGATGACTACCTGGCTAAACCGTTTACTGAAACGGCTCTGTTTGAGATGATCGCGCGTCACCTGCATGTGCAGTACCGCTATGCCGATAACGCTCCGCTGATTTCAGACTTGCCAGAGCAAGATGCGTTGACGGCGCAAGATTTCGCCATCATGCCGACGGCGTGGCTCGCGCAGGTTCATGAAGCGGCTCTGGATCTGGATGATAGTAAGATTCGTGAACTGATGACGCAAATTCCTCAACAGGAAGACTGGCTTATCGAAAGGATGGCCCATCTGGTCGATAACTTCCAACTGGATGCGATCGCTAATCTAACTCAACTGTAGAAAGGACATTTGTAGAAAGGACATTTGTAGAAAGGATATTCCCTGATGACGGTACTCAAGTTGGCTAGTGCCACTAACATCCTGGTTGTAGATGATACGCCTGACAATTTGCGGCTGTTAGCTAAAATTTTGGAGACGCAACAATATACAGTGCGCAAGTCGCTGAACGGCAAGATGGCGCTGCAAGCGGCTCACCGCGATCCTCCGGATTTGATTCTGCTGGATATTAACATGCCGGAGATGAATGGATATGACGTTTGTCAGCACCTGAAGGCGTCAAACGTTACAGCACATATTCCAATAATTTTTATTAGTGCTCTTGATCAAATTAATGATAAGATTCGCGCGTTTGAAATTGGTGGACAGGATTACATCACGAAACCGTTTCAAGAGTTAGAAGTATTGGCCCGAATTAAAAATCAATTATTAATTCAGCAGCAGAAACAACAGCTGGCGCAAAAAAATCAGGAGCTTGAACAAGAGATTCAGGAACGACACCTTGCAGAAGCTGAAGTGCGACGACTCAACGCCAACCTGGAACATGAAGTCCATGTTCGCACGCTAGAGTTGCAGCAGGCGCTTAAATTTGAGTCAACCCTCAAACGCATTTCTGACAAAGTGCGAGACTCGCTGGATCAGCACCAGATCCTACAAAATGCAGTAGAAGAACTGGCGATCGCCTTAGAGGTTCCCTACTGTGATGCCGTGCTGCACAGCCCTGATCGTCGCTCTTCTGTGTGTTATCAATACATGGCCTCTGGCTTGACAACTGCCCAGGGCAAACGGCTATACATGGCCGATGCTCCTGAAATCTACACCCAGTTGCAAGAGCAGCAAATTTGCTTTAGCTTCTGCCCGTTGCAGCCGCTCCCAATAAACCATCCCTCTGCTGTTTTGGCCTGCCCCATTTTTGATGATCAGGTCGAGCAGGCGGGCATTTTAGGCGACCTGTGGGTTTTTAAAGACGCATCTGCCAGCGTTAGTGATATGGAAATTCATCTCGTGCAGCAGGTGGCGAATCAATGCGCGATCGCCCTCCGACAGGCGAAACTGTATGAGGCCGCTCAGGCTCAGGTGCGAGAGTTAGAACGGCTCAACCAGCTCAAGGATGATTTTCTCAGCACGATTTCTCATGAGCTGCGCACCCCCATCGCCAGCATGAAAATGATCCTCAAAGTGTTGACGACCGTTACCAATCAAGGATCTAGCTTTATCGAAGCGATCGAAAAATCCTCAGCGCAGAATGATCAGGTGGTGCGGTATTTTAGAGTGCTGCAAGAAGAGTGCGATCGCGAATTGGCACTGGTTGAAGATCTGCTCATTTTGCAGCATATCGAAGCGGGAACCTATGCAACTCAGCCAACGCCCATCAATCCACAGAATTGGATTCCTCATGTCGTTGAGCCGTTTGAATTGCGCGCCCAGAGCCAGCAACAAACGCTTCAGGTCAATCTTGATCCGAATCTCACCTCCGTGAGGCTCGACTCTCGCAGCGTCGCTCGCGTTCTGACCGAACTGCTGAACAATGCCTGTAAATATACGCCTGCGGGAGGCACGATTTCAATTTCAGCCCGGATTGTGCAGGACACTGCTGGCTGTTCATCGGCTCATTTTCTACAGCTGACCATCACCAACACAGGAGTGGCGATCGCCCCCGAAGAACTGCCTCGCCTGTTTGATAAGTTTTACCGCATTCCCAACCATGATCCCTGGAAATATGGTGGGACAGGCTTAGGATTGGCGTTAGTAAAACGATTGGTCGAGCAAATGGAAGGAACCATTGAGGTAGAGAGCAGCTCCGATCAAATTTGCTTTACCGTGCGGCTCAACGTTGGTTCAGCCTGAATCCGTTTGATCTTCAAACAGTTGAATCATCTTCATCGCTAGCTCCATCAGCTTGGTTCGTTCAGTATCGTCTAAATTGTTCATCAACTCGGATAGTTGATATTGGTCTTGCGGTGCAATCCAATCTAAAAACTGTTGCCCTTCAGGGGTAAGTTTCACCATCAGCGCGCGACGATCGGTCGGGTGGATATCGCGCTCAATATATCCCTCCTGCTCCAGGCCGTCCAGAACCTTCGTCATGGCGGCCCGCGATACACCGCAATGTTTCGCTAGCTCGGAAGGACTGGTGCAAAATTCGGCTTCGCTACCGAGGTACATGAGAACCGCCAGCTTGGTTGGTGAGACGCCCAGTTTGGCAGACTGTTCATCCGTGATGCGCAGTACGGTTCTGGCAATTCGCGTGATGATAGACAGGGTTTGCAAGCCACCCGTTTCATTCAGGGGATTGATTAGTTCGTGGGTCGCGGTCACGACCTGCCCCAGCATTCCCAGACGATCCTCCGGCGGCTGAAACTGAAACTGCTGCAAGAGCCGCATCGAGTGTTCTAGCTGCTGCACTTTCTCGCGTTCGCGCGCTTCCAGCAAGCGTAAAACGGCCTCTGCTTGTTTATGCTGATTCACTTCCAGTTCTAGGTTACGGCTCGTTTCTGCCAGTCCTGTCAGCGTCGAAAACGCCCGTAATGCCGTAATGACGGTAATCGATAGTTTCTGAGACGTTAGCTCCGTTTTCGTTTTGTAATCGTCAATGCCATAGTTAACGGCCACCTGGTCTTCTGGCGCACATCCGGGCTGTCCTGTGCGCAACACAATTCTGACAATATAGTTCTTCAGCTCTTCGCGGACATAGTTGATCACGTCTAACCCAGCGCTTTCCGTTTCCATCACCACATCCAGAAACAAAATGGCGGTATCGGGATGTTGCTGGATCAGCCGTTTGGCCTCTTGTGCGGAATAGGCACTGATAAACGAGAGCGATCGCCCTTCAAAGCTAAAATCGCTGAGGGCCAGCTTCGTGACGTTATGAACTTCTGGATCATCATCCACGATCAGGATTTTCCAGGTCTGTTCGGGGGGCGACTGGGTATCTGTTTCAGCCAGCTCTTCGGCAAAAATGAGGTCTTCAGGCTCATCGGCAAAGACCAGTTCATCGTTGCTATCCCCGGCAAATAAATTGTTTGATAGGTCAGTGGACATGATGAACCCAACGCGTGAACCTATGCCTGCACGTGATAGAGGCGAATCACAAACCGAGTTCCCCAGTCAGGGCTACTCTCACACTGAATTGTGCCACCTAATTTGCGAGTGACCAGATTATAAACAATATGTAACCCTAATCCGCTGCCACCCTGCCCCCGTTTGGTAGTAAAGAAAGGCTCAAAAATTTTGCCTACGTGCTCTGCCGGAATGCCCTTGCCATCGTCGGCATACTCGATCGTGACCCATCCCTGACGCTGCCCCACGTCGATCGTGATGCATCCCTCATCTCCGGGATCATAGGCATGGATTAAGGAGTTCATCACCAGATTAGTGACAATTTGAGAGAAGGCACCCGGATAGCTGTTGAGCGTGAGCTGGCGATCGCCCCGCACCTCGACCTGATGCAGCGTTCCCTTCAATTTGGGGCTGAGCTGTAGCAAAATCTCGTCCAGATAGTCGGTTAAATTAAAGATTCGTTTCGATTCACTCGATTGATCAACGGCAATTTGTTTAAAGCTTTGAATCAGTTCGGCAGCCCGGTTCAAATTCGTTAACGTCATCTGGCCACTCTGCTGAGCAATGTCTAGAAATCGCTCCAGTTCCGATCGCTTCATGCTGCCGCGTTGGAAGGTTTCCGTGAACGTTGCCGTCTTCTCCACTAAGAACGACGCGGCGGTCACGCCAATCCCGATGGGTGTGTTAATTTCATGCGCAATTCCGGCCACCAATCCTCCCAGGGCTGCCATTTTTTCGCTTTGGATGAGCTGCGCCTCGGCCTGTTTCAAGTTGTGCAGCGTTTGTTCAAGCTGTTGGGCTTTCTCTTGCAGTTGGGCCTCGGCGAGCTGCCGCTCTCTCACTTCCTGCTGAAGCTGCACATTTTGCTTATCCAGTTCATCCTGCGCCAGTTGACGGCTTTCCCGCGTCAGCACCAGCCACCAAGACCCCATGCCAATCAACACCAGAAAGATGGCATATACCCGAATTAGGATGCCATTCAGGCGTCGTACCGTGTCCGCCGACAGATCGGGCACATTGAGCACCTGCTGATAGTAAACTACGCCCAAAATCAGCCCCATCAGCCCCGATAGCGATAGAAAGACCGACACGTAAACGAGTAATCTAGCCCCCAGTTGTGGGGAGAGTTTGCCTCGGAAGAAGCGCTTAGAAGCAGTTTGCGTCGGATCTGGCATGGGGTGTCGGCGGATGCCAATACCAACAGTGCTTTTGCAAGCATCGTGGCAGCGGGCATCTAAGCTGCAACAGAGAGAACAGATAGCATCATCATAGATCGGGCAGAATGCCATATCGGGTGGTTCATACGCTTGCTCACAGATGCAACAGTGAATCGGATAGGCATACCGCCGCTGCGAATACGTATCTTGGCGGGCAATGTAATATCGCCCTTTGGTCAGGATGGCGATCGCTGGAGCCAACAAAAAGGCCAACCCCAGCGCAATGAAGGCAGCAAAGGCTTTGGCAACTGGCCCAAATGCCCCCATGAAGGCCACCATTGCTACAAATGAGGCCACCAGCATTGAGCCAAATCCGACCGGGTTAATATTGTAAAGGTGCGATCGCTTGAATTCGATATACGGCGGACTCGAGCCCAGCGGTTTATTCACAACCAGGTCAGACACTAAGGCCCCAATCCAGGCGATCGCAACGATAGAGTAAAGCCCCAGCACCGCTTCCAGGGTGGAAAAGACATCTAGCTCCATTAGCAGGAGAGCAATCAATCCATTAAACACCAGCCAAACGACGCGACCGGGGTGGCTATGCGTCAGTCGCGAGAAAAAATTTGACCAGGCCAGAGAACCCGCATAGGCATTGGTGACGTTGATTTTAACCTGTGAAAGCAGCACAAATGCCGTTGTTACCGCCAGAACCACCTCTGGATGCGAGAACACATATTGAAACCCGACCCAATACATCACGGTTGGCTCATGGGCTTTGACCAGATCGGCACCATGTCTCACCGCCAGGGAGGCCAAGAAAGCGCCACCCAGTTGCTTCATCATGCCCAGAATAATCCAGCCCGGCCCCGCCAGAATAACCGCCAGCCACCAGCGAGGCCGATTGCGTTTACGTTTATCCGGCAAAAATCGCAGGTAGTCCACCTGTTCACCGATCTGCGCGATCAGAGACACCGAAACGCTGGCGGCGGCTCCGAACAACAGGGGATCAAATCCTGCTCCACTGGGCGATCGCCCAGCAAAATGCGTCCAGTGAGAAACTGCATCCGGCTCTTTGACCAGAATGAACAGGTACGGCAGCAGCATCAGCGTCAGCCAGATCGGCTGAGTCCAAAGCTGAAGCTGGTTAATAAAGGTGACGCCAAAAAACACCAGAGGAATAATGGCCAGCGAACAAATGACATAGCCAATCGGCAGCGGCAGATGCAGGTAAAGCTCCAGAGCTTGTGCCATGATGGCCGCTTCCAGAGCAAAGAAGATAAACGTGAATGACGCGTAAATCAATGACGTAATAGTGGAGCCAATATAGCCAAACCCTGCCCCTCGCGTTAGCAAATCCATGTCAACGTTATACTTTGCCGCATAGTAGGCGATCGGTAACCCCGTCAGAAAAATGATCCCGCCAACGACCACAATGGCCCAAAACGAATTGGAAAATCCGTAGCTGATGGCCAACGACCCCCCGATCGCCTCTAGTGCCAGAAAGGATAGCCCCCCGATCGCCGTGTTGGCGACCAGCCATTCCGGCCATTTTCGGAACGATCGCGGGGCAAACCGCAGTGCATAATCTTCCAGGGTTTCTGTCGCCACCCAGGTATTGTAATCACGTCTGACTTTAACAACTTGCGATCGGCGCTGGGACATACACTCAAACGGGCATGGGAAGAATATCCCAACTGTAGTGATATTTGATCCAGCGCTAAGTCATCAACGTAACAGAACGTACATTCGTTGAACGCGCAAAAAGGTAACCCGCGCGTCGCGCGGGTTACCTTTTTGCGTCATTCCAGCCGCGCGTCACGCGGGACACTAATTTGTGCCCGGTTCTCACCAAATCAGGTTTAGGTCTAGAACAAACCCCGGCAACACCTCTTCACCCGATAGGTTGGCTGGAGCCTCTAGAATTTCAGTTGGCTGACCCAAACGATAAATAGCGACTTGGCGAGCAGCAGGATCAAGTAACCATCCCAGACGATTACCATTGTCCTGATATTCCTGCATTTTGACTTGGCCTGCCTCCCAGGTATCTGTAGGAGACAACAATTCAATCAGAAAATCGGGACACAAGGGCAGAAATCGCTTGCGCTGCTGTGTGGTCAATGCATCCCATCGAGCTTGGGGAATCCATGCCGCATCGGGAGAGCGATCGGCTCCATTTGGCAACTTGAACCCGGTAGACGAATCGAAAACGACACCCAGTTTCGTCTGCCGATTCCAGAGGCCCAATTCAAGAATGAGGTCAGAGTTTTGCTTACCTGTTTCGCCTCCTGTTGGCGACATGATCACCAGTTCTCCAGTTGCAGCACGCTCCAGCTTCAGTTCGGGGTTATCCTGACACAGTTGATAAAACTGTTGATCCGTAAGCTTGAGAACGGAGTCGAGTTTTAGGGTCAAAGCAGCCATAGTCTTGATAGACCCGCAGGAGGTCAGCTTAATGGAGTGGGAATGCGTTCCGAGTTAAACCAGGATTGATCAAACTCACACCCTAAATGTTGTTGAATACGCAACAAATCCTGTTCAGCATTCCCTAAACAGGTCGTCGCTCCCGGAGACGGTGTGATATTAAAGCGGAGTCCGTTACCCGGATCAATCTCTGCCTGCCCCAGCAGTAATTTGCGCTGATTGCGATCGATTAACTGGGGACGAACGCCCCCCATGCCATGCGCAAACTCCAGCTCGTCTAACCGCAACGACGGCACAATTTTACGAGCATCCTTTAAGAAGAGGCGGCGGTTCACTAAAGGTACTTCAAAGGCCATATTTTTGAAGATGTAATTGCGGATGTCGGTGACCTTAAACAGATCCCACATCACTTCTACGACCGTCCGGTCGAGCTTGAGGATTTCTAGATAATCGACCAGCGTTTGAAAGTTATTGCGCTCTAGCAGCGGCAGCGGCAACGCTGTTGGGCCAAAGCGAGTCTTACCGGGCATGGCAATATCAGGATCGCCATGAATCGCTGCAAACGGCAGCTTATCATTCTGCACCGTATAAACCTTGCCATTCAACACTTGAGGCGTAAAGTAAAAATTGCCAGCAACTGGCAAACAAGAATATTCCAGACCAATGCCCATGCGGTGCGCGAACAAGAGGCTATGACCGCCTGCCGATACGACGACAAATCGAGCTGTGAGAGATTCTTCACTCGTGGTAATCCGGTAATTTGATCCCACAGGTTCGATCGCCTGCACTGGACTGCCTAACTTCAGGTCAATGGTCTTGTCGGTAACCGCCTGAGCCTGCTCCACAAAGGATTGCGCCAGCGCGCCATAGTTGATGGCGGTATATTCATCTAAAACTGCGATCGCCACTACCTCTTCGGGGCGATAATGGCCATGCAAATCCACAACCTTCGGCTCTACTTCGGCAATCTGAGCCTTGTCTAGGAGCTGCATTCCGCCAAAGTGAGGCTTAAAGGTTTCATAGCGCTGCCGCAAAAAGTCACACTCTTGAGCGCCAACGCCGAGCACCATCTTGGGAAACCGATGAATAATCTGATCTCGCAGTGCGGGTGGAAGCTGCAATGAATAGCGCACCAGCATTTGAGCCGATCGCCGCACCTTTAATGCTTTCTCTAAAGAATAGTTTGTCTCAATATCGCCGCAGTGAATCGTTTGGCTGTTATTGGTTGCTTTAGAATTTACCGAAGCAACACGGGGATATTTCTCAATTAAGGCGACCCGCTTTAAATCTGTGAAAGCGGCTAATCCATACAGCAAGGCAGATCCCGCAACACCACCACCAATCACGACAACGTCGTATACCGAGTTAACCATCCCAAAACCTACTAAAGTCCTATCTCCTTCAACTTATCGCATCTGACATTAGGATGACTATAGGCGTTGCTAGTTTCTCAAACAGCATTTAGCGATCGCACTCACTATATCCTCTTATCAGGGTAAGTAAGTGCGATCGCCCATGCAACCAGGCGGATAAACCATTCAGTTGAGATATCTGTCTCTATTTCGCTCGACTTCTGGCAGATGTTGTACTGGCTGTGGTTCTAGACTTGGCGACCGACCGAGAGCGCTGAGTAGGCGCTTTTTCCGTCGTGGTGCGCGAATTGGTTTTAGCACGTCCGCCACGGCTCGTGCTTGTTCTGCCTGCTGGTGATGCCTTTGCTGTTTCTGTAGCTGGCGTCGAAGCTTGTTGTAACAGCGCTAGATTAACGTTAAAGCCGTTTTTCTGCATGACTTCAACCAGCTTTTCATGGCTGTAACCCTGGGCTAATGCACCAGTAATCACATCAAGCACATGATCAACGGCTTCCTTCAGCAAGGCGTTTTCTTTCGGCTTTTTGACCAACTCAGCCAGAGACAGATGAGCTTGGTCAACGACGGGTTTTGGCACAACGGTTGAAGTCGATGTCTGCCGTTTCGATCCTTGTTGCGATCGCTGCTTAGTAGTGGGCATATCGATGGTGCATCTCCTCGGTGTATGAATGGCAAAATCCTTGTGGCTCTTCACCTGATCACCTGCGAACCAACTCACAGCCTTCTTCAGATGATGACAAATATCTCTAATTGCTATCGTACTCGTTCTGATCAAAAATGCATCACTTTTAGATACTCAATCTTACAAATATGTACCCAATTGTCCCAAATTCTATGGATGAGGAACGATGAATTTATCATTTCCTATTCACAAAATGAGGGTTGACCAGCGAATACGATCCTTCCGGACAATAACTCTGGAGAGATGCCACCCTACCAGGCATTCCCTAAAGTAGTGGATAGTTCCTCTTGAGGACAATAACTGCTCTACTTTGGGCAAAGAACTTTATCTATCTAAAAATCTAAGTTTGTTATTTGGGGTAATTTCGATGGTTGTGGTGAATGTACAGCAGCGTGATGGCGATCTGCGGGTGGAAATGGAATTAAGCCGAATTCCCTGTGTGGGTGAGATGGTGGTCATTCCAAGATTGCTAGAGGCTAACCAAACGACTGAACAAACCTTCCGGGTCGATCAGGTCATTCACAGTGGTGGGACAGGTCTAGTCACGGTTTCAGCGATCGTTCCTCCCGTTTAGTGCCTAAAATTTAACGCCCAAATCAATACCTGCGAGATTTCACTCTCGTTCGAGGGCAAATCCGCCATGAACTTTAAACTGAGAGTTGCGGAACTCTCGCTCCCTGATTTTTCCCCAGCCTGGGTCAGTGTGGGTACATCCGACAGAACCTTTGCGGGGAATAGGTTTCGCACTAGTTGTCGATCTTCCACCAGCAGATTTGTTAACCGATCAGGCTAAAAATCAATCTGTTTTGGCATTAGAGCGAATCCTAGTGAAACCTACTAATACTAATAGGTCGCATAGTTCCGCGTTATGCGCCTCTCGGTTCTTCGGTTTAGAAAATAATGTGAACTTCAGTCATTCTCATGGTACACATCCGTAGTCGTGCAAGCTTGCCGCAGGTGGGCTTGCATAGTTATGGATGGCGGTTTTGGCGCGACCGACGAGCGGGCCATCTGTTTCTACAGCGATTTCCAATTGCTTAGAACCCAGTTGTTTTTCTGGGAACCTCCCTCCCAGAAAAACAACTGTAGTGTGTCCAAGTGAGAATCGCTGTAAATCAGGATTTCTTTGTGAATTCGGTGGTCTGTATGCCTATCCAGCATACACGATCGCACTTTTAGATAAGTTAACTGACATCTTGCACCTTTCTCAATAAGCGGGTTTGGGCGGTGCGTCGCGCCGCCCAAACCCGCACCATGTGCAGGAGCGCTTCGCACTCCTGCACATGGTGCAAGATCTGAGTTAAGGAAGATTCCCCAGAAAGTTAAGTCAATATCCGCCGCAAAACTCCCTAACTTTTCTGAATCGACGTGAATCAGACGAAATCTTATAACTAAAGCATCAGCTGTTCAAAGCCCGCAGTTCAACCCACTGAACCACAACATCGCCCTCACACCCATCTGCACCCCTCACCGACCGGAGCACTTTCATGCAACTCACCTATCGCGGCATTTCCTATACTCCCCAGGCCTTTCTTGAAGTCAATGACACTGACCTGGCCCACCCAAGTAACAGTTCAACCTTTCAGCTCGACACCTATAGAGTAACTATCCCTCAGTCGGTGGCAACCCTTCACTACCGGGGTGTTGCCTACCTGCGCGGACGTTAATTTTTTTGTCTTTCTTCCAAATTCCTCACTGCAAAACCATTTGATTATGCAACTGATCTACCGTGGTCACGCTTACGCATACACCGCTACTCCTGCCATGACCTCCACAGAGGATGACATCATCGGGAAATATCGGGGAGCTATGCTAAAACGATCCTCATGCAATGGCATTTTTATTCACCCGACCCCTGCAACACTGACCTATCGAGGTACGCCCTACACTATGCCTCAATAATCTGCTCCATGCAGCACATGGTTCTCTCCTGACATTAGCAATAAAATCTCAAGGGATAGGAGCACGGGCTTAGCCCGTGCTCCTATCCCTTGAGATTTTATTCCAACGCATCCTTAATCAACATGAGGTGAATTCGATAGTGCCTATGTATGGCCGTAGCCACGGGCATTAGGTCGGAGTCAGGAATGGAACCCCTGGGTGGAAGCGAAGGCCCTATCTCCTCTTTGGTTTTCAATCTCAACAGTGGGCAATCGACTTCACGGTAATATAAGATGACCAACAGGCGATAAAGCAATAGCGCAACATTGGCTTTGAATAAACTGGCAACACTAGATCAAATTCAACTGACAGAATGGTTGGAAACCGCCCAGACCGCCGCACAAGCCTACCAAGGACGTGTTATTGAACGGATTCCTCAGTTGGCAAAAGCTCAACCTCACTGGTTTGCCGCTCAGCTTTATTTTGGTCCAGATCAAATCTACAGCCTAGGCGATCGCACGCTTTCGTTTCCATTTATGAGCGTGATCAAACCATTTCTGTTGCTCTATTTATTAGAAATCAGAGGAGATAAGGCTGTGTCTCAATGGGTTGGGGTTGAGCCATCTGAGGCATCTTTCAACTCTCTGGATCAACTCATTGCCGATCAGGGGCGGCCTCGTAATCCCATGTTAAATAGTGGAGCGATCGCGCTAGCCGATAAGCTTCCCGGACAAACCGCCGCAGAACGCTGCCAAATCCTATGTACCTGGCTGAATGAATTAGCAGGCTGTCACCTCTGGCTGGATGAAGCCATGCTGGCCTCCGTTCGCTCAGCGGGTCGAGAGCGCAATCAAACGATTACGCGCTATCTGGCGAAGCGTGGGCGATTAGAGAACGTTGCGATCGCCCTCGATACCTATGAGCAAATCTGCTGTTTGTCGGGTCAGGTGAAGGATTTGGCCAGTCTGGGAACCCTTTTAGCGTATGATACTCCGCACATCCAAACGTCCCACCGCCGTAGTGTGAATGCCCTGATGCTGACCTGTGGTCTGTACGAAGCGTCTGGAGCTTTTGCCGTCCGAATCGGACTGCCAATGAAATCAGGCATCAGTGGCGCACTGTTAGCCATTATTCCAGGACAGGGAGCGATCGCCTGTTACAGCCCTGCCGTTGACACAGTGGGTAATTCTGTGGCGGGACTGGCTTTTATCGAAACGGTATCGCACCACCTAGGCTTAAGTCTATTTGAATAATCCAATTCATGAACACCACTATTATTCCAATTGATGCATTTAAGATTCTTCTGGTGATCTTTCTGTCATTTTTGATTGGGCTAGAGCGAGAAGAACAAAAGACCGCCTCTGGAAAGTATACATTTGGGGGCGTTCGCACCTATCCATTGATTGGTCTGGTTGGCTACAGCATGGCATTCCTGTCAAACAGCCAACTGTTGCCCGTAGCGGTCGGCTTCGCGGTTGTGGGTAGCCTCATGCTTTTATCCTACTGGTACAAAACGCAGCGATTTCCCCAGGCTGGCCTGACCTCCGAACTGGCGGGATTAACCATCTACCTGGTCGGCGCATTGGTGTACTACGGCCATTTTTGGGTGGCGTCAACGATTGTGATTGTCAGCCTGCTCTTATTAGAGCTAAAAGTGTTTCTAGAAGGATTAACGCAACGCTTTTCACAAGATGACATCCTCACCTTCGCGCAATTCCTCTTTCTCACCATTGTCGTTCTGCCCATTGTGCCCAATCAAGGGTTCGGCCCCTTTCAAATTAATCCCTTCAAAACCTGGCTCGTGGTCGTTGCAGTCAGTACCGTTTCCTACAGCAGCTTTTTGCTCCAGCGCGTCATTAAAGGCAAGGGTGGCATTACCTTAACGGCTCTCCTGGGTGGTGCCTATTCATCAACGGTGACAACCGTTGCCCTGGCTAAACGCTCCGTTAGCGATCGCCGCCCCCACGCCTATGCAGGCAGCATCTTGATGGCATCGGGGATGATGTATCTGCGTCTGGTATTGCTGATCAGCCTATTTAACTCGAACCTGGCTAATTTGCTGAAAGTGCCATTTGGAATTCTGTCCTTGATCAGTATCCTGGGTGGATGGCTATGGTCTTTGCAGGCCGACAAAGCGACCGTTCCGACTCAAACGACCACAGCATATCCCGCCGAGAATCCGCTAGAGTTGCGGTCTGCACTCATGTTCGCACTGCTCTTTGTGCTGATGATCGTCCTTACCCACTACACCGTACTTTATCTGGGGAATGGTGGCATTTATACGCTAGCTGGAATCATGGGCGTCACGGATGTAGATCCGTTCATCTTAGGCATCACCCAATCGGCTGGTCATGCTACTTCTCTCTCCGTTGCCGCCAAAGCCGTCGCGATCGCCGCTGCCAGCAACAACTTAATTAAAGGTATCTACGCCTTCAGCTTTGCCGATCGCCAAACCGGACGCCAAAGCCTGGCCCTACTCGTTGGGATTGCCCTCCTTGGCTTGATTCCGCTGGGATGGGTGTAGGGAAGGCAGGGGGCATAAGGTAGGAGACAGGGAGGGGGGAAGACAAGGGGGACAAGGAGGATGGGGAAGACAAAGGTCACTTTTCTAAGCGCGACGTGCTCGGGAAAGTGACTTTTTAGATGCATGATATTGGGCTTTGCGATCGACTGAGACGGATTAATGTCATGTGAATTCGATAAGCGCCATTTCAGCCGCACGTCGCGCGGCTGAAATGGCGCAAAAGGGTGTCCCGCGCGTCGCGCGAGACACCCTTTTGCGCATTCGTTGAATTCACGTTAATTTCTAAAGCAAGACGTAATCCCTGGGCGATCGGTGAAGGTTGAGACACTGGGCTGGAACGTGACACTACCTGTATTTCGGATAGATAGCGTACTGATATCTCCAACCTGGAATAACGCAGGAGAACCGGAGACATTATTGTTGAGCTGGATGCCTGCAATGCTGGTATTGTTGGTTACGACGACACAAGCGTTAGCAGTATTGGCTGTCGTCGTTACTTCTAAATCAGCGTTTCCGTTTGTGCGATTATTTGATAGGGTATTTCCCTGGATATCTGCAACTAACGTGCCAGAATCATTGGCCGTTAAGCTAATGCCCTGATTGCCATTATTAGCAATCACATTATTGCTAATTCCTAGAGAATTATTGTCTGTATCCGTCACATATTCCTGGAACGCCACATTATTCACAACGCCTCGGATACCATAGCCACCGTTGTTTTGAATAAAGTTGCTGTCGATCGTAAATTCCTGCGCTGAAATTTCGTTGGACTCGATCGAAATTCCATTTCCAGTATTGTTCTCAATCCGATTGCGTCGCACAAACACTTCTTGCGCTGCACTGGAAGAACCATTTTGGATACCATCCTGTGCTCGCAGTCCGTTTCCTCCGTTGCTGCTGATGGTGCTGTCCTCGATCGTAATTTCTTGAGCACCTGTGCTGGTAGCGCGCGCAAAGATACCGTCTGATCCACTCCCTTGGATACTGCCACTGCGGAATGCAACCTGCTGGTTTCCTAATCGCTCTGCGGTCAGTAATAGCCCCTGTTCGCTGCTCGTTTGAATGTTCGTATCGCTGATGTTGACAATTTGCTGTGGATCAATTTGCTGAGCTGGATTTCCGGATGCTGTAATTTCAATACCGACTCGGTTATTGGCAATCTGCTGTCGCTGTACCGAAACATCAACGGCGCGATCCGCCGTGTTGCGAATCAACACACCCTGGCCAGAACCAGGCCCTCCTCGAGATCCAGTGATACTGTTATCAAACATAACGACGCTGCCGTAAACATCGTTCAAGAAGACGCCTCGTTCTGCGGCGTTGGTAATGGTATTGTCGCGAATTTCAACGTTTTCTACACCGTTGGCCACAACGCCATTCGCAGATGCATTGGCAATTTGAAAACCGGAAAGAACCGTGCGATCGCCCATGTTCACCAAATCCGTTGCACTTGCCTGCCGAACGGTGGGGAACTGCCCATCTCCAGACAGCGGAACTCTAACTAGAATGCCATCCCGGTAGTTCACCGTAGGAGAGAAGGGAAGACGGGCAGGGGTGCTGGGAAATCCGGGAAAGGGAAGACCTGCCAGCAATTGAACGGGACCTCGCGAAAGCACCCGGACGCGATCGGGAATGGTAAATGCTGGAATGTCAGGATTACTTCCAGCATCGACATAGACAATGGTGTTGCCATCTGAAACGCTGGCGTTCAGCGCTTCTTGTACGGTGCCAAAGGGGTGTTCAACCGTACCGTCGCCACCCTGCTTTCCTAAAGTGACATGGATGAAGCGATAGTCTTGTTCTTCTTCAGGGTTTCTGAGCGCTTCTCGATTGCGCTCGACGATCGTTTGCGTATCGCGCTGAGTATCGATCGCAATACTGGGATTGCGGAAAATCGGTTCCCCTAAGCGGGCCACGACGGATTCCGTATCGCTGATTGGCCCTCTTGGACGCATATGGGGAAACGTTAATCCAACAGACGCTACGACGTTGGTTCCAAATAGATTGTCGTTTTGTACGGCCAGTCCTACCGTAAAATTCTGAGTTGGGCGCGCCTGTAGCCGCAATCGCCAGCCTAGCGTGCTATCAGTTCCTTCAGCATCATAAAAATAGGCACCCGCGAACGCCCGCAGATCCCCGTCTGTCCACTCGGCTAGCTTGGCTCCGGCTTCTGCATCCAGACCAAATAAGCCCGCTTCGTAAACGCGAGTCACTTGCTGTTCGCGCTGGCTAGAGAGCATCAGAAGGTTACGTTCAAACTGAGTTGAGATGCTATAGCCTGTATCGGAACTACTTTCATTAATCAGGTGGCGATTGTCACCAAGAGGGATGTACGCGTTAAAGCGAAAGTCCCAAACTCGTCCTAAACTTTCTAGTCCTAACCCTAACTGTGAAAAACTATTGCTATCGGTGTCGCGTCGGTCAAAGGCTACATATCCCGCAAAGGTGCGATCGCTCTGTGGATCATATACTCGATGGCCTAATAACAAACTACCGCCGATATTGCCATCGTTATCGACTAAAAATCGAGGCTCAAGAAACGTGATGTCGTGTCCGGGAGATTGCCGCAGCGGAATAAATCCTTCAAGGTGAGATACGCCATCCCAACCTGCACCAGAGCTATCGTGTCCGGCTCCCACCCAAAGGGGAATCCGTAGATCGCTGGCTGTTGTAGAATCTGCCGTCGAGTCGGGAGAACTGGGAGAGTTGGGTTCTGGAGTCTGGGCGATCGCCTTGGAACAAAGTGTTGCCGCAAGTAGAAGTCCTGTAAAAGTTAGAAGTGGGGCTCGTTGCATAAATGTCCTGGGAAGATAAACGGTAAGTGAACTAGTGAGTGAACTAATCGTGTTGTTAATGTCGATTGGGTGGAGAAGCAGCGGATTGCAACCACAGGAGTCCGAGTGGGGGAGTAGAACTTCCCTCACTCGGACATTGACATTAGAAAACGAAGTGGTGTGACGTTAGCGTGGTGGCGCGCACGTCCTCAAGCACTGCCAGCACTTGGAAGCCTTTACCAACGTGAGCTTTGACGATCGTGTCATGCCCGCGCTGAATGAATTTCAAGTCTTTGATGGAGTTCAGACCTTTAATCGGCTTCACATTGATTCGATCTTTGACAATTTCAAAATCGGTGATGATGTCGCCAAACTCTTTGGCAGAGGTGTAGGCGAAGCGATCGCGTCCTTGTCCTCCGGTCAGCAAGTCTTTACCAAAGCCACCGACAATCAAATCGTTGCCCCGGTTGCCGTGGATGATGTCCTTGCCTTCGTCTCCATACAGGCGATCGTTGCCATCACCACCGTTGATGATGTCATCACCTTGATTGCCTCGAATGAAATCCTGATCTTCGCCACCGTCAAGGGTGTCTATTCCGTCACCCCCTAGCATCGTGTCATTACCTGTACCACCATTGAGGCGATCGTTGCCCGTACCGCCATCCATGTAATCGTCGTTGCTGCCGCCGTTGAGGGTATCATTGCCCTCATCGCCGTACATGGTGTCGCGGCTGCTACCGCCATTAATCAGGTCATTACCCGCCAATCCCCGCAGGATATCAATGTCGCTAAAGCCGTTGAGGATATCGTCGCCGTTGCTTCCGGTCACGTTATCCGCGCCTTGAGTGCCAGTTCTCAATGAAGGTGGCTCCAGGAAATCAGGAACACCATTTCCATTCAGATCCAGAGGAGCGGGAAGAGGTGTACCACCACTGCCAAAGGTGCTGTCGCTGCCGTCAATGGCGTCGATTAAGCCGTCGCGATCGCTATCGGCCCCGTCGATTTTACCGTCGTTATTGGCATCAAAGCGGCTCAGCCCCTGCTCCACGAGATCGGGAATACCATCATTGTCGCTGTCGAGATCACGGTAGTTAGGCTGACCATCTCCATCGCGATCGGGAACGGGAAGTGGGGTGCCGCCCTTCTGTGGGTCAATGCTATCGGCCAAGCCGTTGCCATTGGTATCGATGGGGGTTCCTTGACCAACAATGCCGTCGCCATCTGGATCTTGGCCACCTGCCTCAATCACATCGGAAATGCCATCGTTATCGCTGTCCAGATCCTGGAAGTCAAAAACGCCATCGCCATCGGTATCAAGAGGCGTGTAGTTGGTAATGCCGCTTTCCGGAGTGGTTTCTACGGAATCGGCCAGACCGTTCTTGCCGGAAGGCCCATCAACTCGACCATCTCCATTTGCATCCAGACCTTGATGGCCTGCTTCTTTGAGATCCAGAATGCCATCATTGTCGCTATCCAAATCCAGGCGATCGATGATGCCGTCACCGTCGGTATCCAGCTTAGGATTGCCATGTTGTTCAACGGTATCGGGAATGCCGTCATTGTCGTCATCCAGATCGTAGATATCGGTAACACCATCACCATCCGAGTCTTTGGAGTCAAACCCACCAAAGATGCCCGGTTTCACATCAATGGAATCTGCAACACCGTCACGGTCTGCATCAAGTGGATTATCGACCTTGCCGTCGCTATTGGCGTCAGGGCTACCTGGCCCAGTAGGTAATCCTGCTTCAACGCGATCGGGAATGCCGTTGTTGTTGCTATCCAGTTCTCGATAGTCGGGAATGCCATCGTTGTCGCTATCGATAACCGTGCTGTTGGTTAAACCGTTGCGATCGCCAAACACACTGGGATTGCCGTCTACCCCATCTTGAATGCCATCACCGTCTGCATCAGCTGCATCAACAACGCCATCGCCATCTTTATCGACTAAGACTGGATCATGTCCACCTTCCGCCAGGTCAGGCAATCCATCATTGTCGGAGTCCAGATCGCGATAGTCCGCTGCACCATCACCGTCTGTATCGGGAATCGGCAGGGGAGATGTTTCAAGCTTGTCCGCAATTCCGTTACCGTTGATGTCGATAAAGCCGTCAATGAGCGCATTACCATCGGTATCCTGCCCACCTCCTTCGATCACATCATTAATGCCATCGTTGTCGCTGTCGAGATCTTGGAAATCAAAGACGCGATCGCCATCGGTATTGCGGGGCTGATAGTTGATCAGTCCAGAATCGGGAGCCGTTTCTAAGCTATTCAGCAATCCGTTGGTGCCGAAGCTAGCAGGCGCGCCATCTACCCGTCCATCGTGATTCGCATCTAAGGCGGTGTGGCCTGCTTCCATGACATCCAGGATGCCATCGTTATCCGCATCCAGATCCAGGCGATCGACAACACCGTCGCTATCGGTATCTCGATTGAGATCCCCATTTTCTTCGATCGCATCGGGAATCCCGTCGTTGTCATCATCCAGATCATCGATATCGGCAATGGTGTCACCATCCGTATCGCGATTCACGATCACATTCACGGTTGCTGTTTCTGTGTTCCCGGCTGCTGTTGTGACGGTATAGCTAAAGCTATCTGCACCGATATAGCCTGCATTGGGAGTGTAGGTAACGGTGCCATTTGGATTAAACAGAACACTGCCATTTGTGCCTTGAGTGGTTCCGGTAACTTGTGCGCCTGGCTGGAAGTAGTCATTCGTCAGTACATTGATGCTGTGCGGGATGACTTCCACCGTAGTGAGCGTATCGTTCACCACATCAGCTACGGGATTGACTGTAATGGCAACTGTTGCGGTATCGGTATCACCGTTGGCATCTGTAATGGTGTATGTGAAGCTATCGCTGCCATTGGAGTCAGGGTTGGGGCTGTAGCTAAACGTGCCATCATTGTTCAGCGTTAACGACCCATTTGTAACGCCTGTGCTAACGGTATACGTGGCGGAACCACTGCCCGTATCCACATCAGCAACCGTTCCGGTGAGGGGCTGATCCTCGTTGATGATAAATGCATCATCCACAGCATCCGGTACCGGATCAATCGTGATCGTGGCTGTCGCGGTTCCTATGTCTCCATTGGCATCGGTAACCCGGTAGGTAAAGCTATCGGTGCCCGTATAGTTTGCCGCAGGCGTGTAGCTGAAGCTGCCATCAGAATTAAAGTTCAGCGTTCCGTGGCTGACACCACTCGTCACCGTGTAAGCTGCTGGAGCAGTGCCGACATCAGCATCAGCCACGCTGCCTGTCAGTGGTTGATCTTCCTTCACGGTGAAGGTATCGTTCACGGGATCAGGCACCGGATCAATGGTAATGGTCGCCGTCGCGGTTCCTACGTCTCCATTGGCATCCGTAACCTGGTAGGTGAAGCTATCGGTGCCCGTGTAGTTTGCCGCAGGCGTGTAGCTGAAGCTGCCATCAGGATTAAAGTTCAGCGTTCCGTGGCTGACACTACTCGTCACTGTGTATGTAGCTGGAGCAGTGCCAGCATCTGCATCGGCTACGCTGCCTGTCAGCGGTTGATCTTCTTTCAGCGAGAAGGTGTCATTTACGGGATCGGGTACTGCATCAACCGTGATGGTGGCTGTCGCGGTTCCCACATCTCCATCCGCATCGGTGACTTGATAGGTGAAGCTATCGGTGCCAGCGTAGTTCGCCGCAGGCGTATAGCTAAAGCTGCCATTTGAGTTGAAGGTCAATGTCCCGTGACTGGCTCCACTCACAAGGCTATACAGCCCTGGAGCATTACCAACATCCGTATCAGCCACGCTGCCCGTTAACGATTGATCTTCCTTCACCGTGAAGCTGTCATTCACCGCGTTGGGTTTAGCATCGATCAGAATTGTCGTGGTCGCGGTGTTGCTATTCGCAATGCCATCATTCACTACAACCGTAACGGAGCGGTTGGTCGTCGTAGGAGTAGCCGATGTATTGTTGTAGGTGATCTGAGCGATCGCACTTTGATAGGCAGCCAGACTAGCCGAACCAGACAGGGTAATCACACCTGTAGCTGGATTGTATGCACTGGCTGTGATTCCAGCAGGCAGGCTACCGGAAACGGCCAGCGATTCAGCTGCACCATCTAAGGGGTTTGTCAGGGTAATAGTGACAGACGCGATATTGGCATTATCCAAATCCGTGACGCTGGCATCAGTATCCCCAATCGCGATCGCACTGCCTCCTTCCGTAAATGTCGTCAGGTAGTTTGACCCAGTGGCCGTGCTGCTGTCATTCCCATCCAAGTCAAGCACAGGTGCGTCATTCACCGGAACCAGGCTGATGGTGGTAGTCGCGGTATTGCTGTCTGCTGTACCATCATTGACGACAACGGTAATGGAACGGTTAGTCGTCGTGGGATTATCAGACGTGTTGTTGTAGGTGATCTGGGCGATCGCGGTTTGATAAGCAGCTAAAGTAGCCGAACCAGACAGCGTAATCACACCTGTAGCTGAATTGTAAGCCGTGGCTGTAATGCCAGTAGGTAAGCTACCCGAAACCGCTAGCGTTTCTGCTGTCCCATCTAAGGGGTTGGTCAAGGTAATCGTCGCCGAGGCGATGTTGGTGTTGTCTAAATCAGTGACACTAACATCGACATCTCCAATGGCGATCGCACTGCCGCCTTCGGTAAAGCTGGTTTTGTAGTTGGCTCCAGTTGCGGTGCTGCTGTTATTCGCGTCCAGGTCAAGCACGGGTGCATCATTAACTGGAACAACGCTAATGGTAGTGGTTGCAGGGCTGCTGTTAGCCGTACCGTCATTGACGACGACAGTGATGGAACGATTCGTAGCAGTAGGATTGTCAGATGCGTTGCTGTAAGTGATTTGAGCGATCGCGGTTTGATAGGCAGCTAAGCTAGCTGAACCAGATAGAGTAATGACCCCTGTGGATGGGTTGTAAGCTGTGGCTATGATTCCAGCAGGGAGGCTACCAGAGACTGCCAGCGTTTCAGCAGCACCATCTAAGCGATTGGTCAGGGTAATGGTGGCCGATGTGATGGAAGCGTTATCCGGGTCAGTCACGCTGATATCTGTATCAGCGATCGCAACTGCACTGCCATTTTCAGTGAAGCTCGTTTTGTAATTTATCCCAGTTGCGGTGCTGCTATCGTTTGTGTCCAGGTCAAGCACAGGTGCGTCATTCACCGGAACGACACTAATAGTGGTAGTTGCCGTATTGCTGTTCGCAGTACCGTCATTGACGACAACGGTGATGGAACGATCCGTAGCGGTAGGATTATCAGACGTGTTGTTGTAGGTGATTTGAGCGATCGCGGTTTGGTAGGCGGCCAAGGTGGCTGAGCCGGACAGTGTAATCACACCTGTAGCTGGATTGTAAGCCGTGGCTGTAATGCCAGCAGGCAAGCTACCCGAAACGGCTAAGGCTTCAGCCGCGCCATCTAAAGGATTGGTCAGAGTGATGGTTGCAGAAGTGATCGTAGCGTTATCAGGGTCAGTCACGCTGATATCCGTATCAGCGATCGCAACTGCAATGCCATTTTCAGTGAAGCTTGTTTTGTAGTTAGCTCCAGGGGCCGTACTGCTATTATTGGCATCCAGGTCAAGCACAGGTGCATCATTCACCGGAACGACACTAATAGTGGTAGTTGCCGTATTGCTGTTCGCAGTACCATCATTGACGACGACAGTGATAGAACGGTCAGTCGCGGTAGGATT
>DATNPS010000434.1:0-19566 GCA_036703095.1 Crinalium sp.
TGAGGTTTAATTAAGGTCTCTCTCAAGTCTAAACCTGTCTTTTTGGCAATCATGCAACAAAGCCTCTGTTAATCGCAATGCATCCATTCTATGGTACTAACCGTTACGAAACTACTAAACATTAGTGGACAGTAGAGGACAAAAGGTTTAGTCCTACAGCAGTCATCTCTAGCGCCGAAGCTTCCTTCGCAAAAAGGTTGACCAGAGATCCCCAGTTAGGCCTAACTTCAGAACTTGGGGAATTTCCACCTCTCCCAGTTGGGCACGGAAATACGTCTCCAGAGTCTCGATCATCCAGCGATCGCCCCTGAATCAACCCGCACCGTCTACCGACGCCACTCCAATCCTATCCATCTGCCACAGCCGTACTCCATTAATGCGGCCCACATGAACGGGCTTACCCAGTTTAATGAAATCTGGGATGCGGGAATAACGCCACTGGTCAGTACGGGAAGCTTGGGAGCCCTGTCTCTTCAGAGCGCGGAGGAAAAGCGACACAAGCGACTTTAGCCGCTTACCATCAAAACCCGTAGTTGTAATCATCAGCACGATGAATTACCTCCAAATATTTCGGATGAACGTCAAAACTTTGGGTTGAGACAAGTTTGAAACTTGGCCTAGATCGAACACTGATTCGTCCTGTCCAACGTCCAGCAAATTTACCAGATGGAACCTTGGCAACCACTAAATCACCCGTTTGGAATCCATACCAAACCTTCCGTTTTGTGTGATGCCGAATGGGAAACCCATACCTATCAGTACCGCACATCTGTCGATTTCCATGCCCTGTTGCCTTAATTAGCAATGGCTGAGTAGTGAGAATCTGTAGCTGCTCAACCCTGCCTACACAAGCAGCATCGAGCCAGTGCGTTTTGGGTAAGTCCAACCGAGTCCGGTTGTATTTCGTTTGCCCTCCTGATCCAGTGCTCACCGGAAGCCCTGTTGCTTTCAAGGTATTGAATAGCGCCCATCGGGTTGAGTTAACCACTGCTGCATCTCTAAGCGGTGCTTTTGCCTGCGCCAGGATTCGGTTTAGTACGTCAGGCTTACTTGCCAAGAATTCTTGAACCAGCAGCGTCCCTTTTGCTGTGTTGCAAGGTTCACAGGCCACTGTCAGGTTAGAGACTCGATCTGATCCACCTTTGGATTTAGGATAAATATGCTCAATCTGCAAAGGGGTGTTCTTAGCCCCACAGTAGGCACATGTTCTGCCCCACTTTTCCAGAAGATACTCACGGCACTCATACCCCAAAAGAGTACCTTGCTGATATTCTGTGCCACTGATCTCAGGTTTTTGAATGGCCTGGGTGTCAAAGCGGACTAGCTCCATCACAATTTGGGTGACGTTGGCATAACGACAAATTCGCTTTACCCACGTCTCAATCGTTAACACCCGATGCATCAAAGATGGTGCAATCCATCCTTTATCTTTGGTGCGATATTGGAACCGAACTTTGCGGTACCGAGTTTTTCGGCTCCGACGGTTCCTTCTAATCGCGTTGCGGCTAGTGAGGGATGCTGAAATAGCTTGTCCTTGATGGGTAAGCTCTGCTGCCCAGATTACCTGGTTGTTAGCATTGACCAAGGCAAAACCTGTCACCTGACTACCAGGATCAATCTTGAGAGTCAGAGGTTGAGGGTTAGCATCAGGAACGTCTTTGTCCAGAATAAGGATTTCGGGATAGCGTCTGAATTCCCTCGCTCTGCCCCGACTCATTAATTTACGAGCAACGGCAGGATGACATGGATCTAAAACTCTCCGTCGGTTATCAAGTACGAAAACAAAATTCTGCATTTCTGCAACTCCATTTCTGGGTATACGTGGGCCTCGTCCTGTTATTCCAGCTTGTTAATGCCTAAGCAATGTCTACATCCCAGCTTCAACTGTTTAACTTTTGGCGACCTACATCAGACTGGCTCACGGTTGGTTAATGCCTCGCATCGATGAAGTCATGACTGAAATAACGTCTACCTGAAAAACCATCATCAGGTGGACTGGTCAGCTAGCTAAAGGGGAGGCATGAAGCCCCGCCGCTTCAGCGCGGGGTGCTGACCAGGAAACTTTACAAGGAACGTTGCTGGCTCTGGCTGGTGGGGATTACCGAGTAGCTCGACTCCCAAGGTGTTAGTGCCAAACGCGATGACCTTCAGGTGACTCCCTGTTTTACCACTTGTTTTTGTTGCTGTCTTGGGCATGAAGTTTGATGCCAATGAATTACAACCTGACATCAAGGAAGATGAGGAAGAAATAAGCTTAAAAAAAGATAAATTACAGCCCGAAGACTGCAATTCAATTGAGTTCTATCGACCTGATCCTCTGTGACGAAAAAGCCAAAAAATGAACTGAATGATTTCCTTAATGCCTATAGCTCTATGCTCCTTGCTCCTGATGGTTGCCTGCTCCTTAGACCGTTAGGAAAACGTTGAAAGGCCAAGCTGGAAGACACCCTAAATAGCCAGGAAAGAGAAGGAAAGAGGGAAGAATGGGGAGGAGATGGAATGGATTTAGGGTAATGGCAGCGCTGGCAATACTGGATTACAGCCGTTTAACGTTACCCTAAACCTAAACATGACTGGCATGGCGACCGCCCCATTCTAATGTCTACGAGTTGAAGGGGAAGGACAGGATTATTCCTGCGAGACAAGCCAGGGCAAACTAACCTGCCTCTCCTGATGCTCCTAGAAACCAAACCATCAGAAGACAGCGAACTGCTGACACCTTCCCCTTAGACCGTTCTTTTAACAGAAGTAGCCTAAATCAAAGTCCGCTAGGATGATAACCCTTCAGCGAAGCCAGGTGATTTAGGGTAAGAACAATGGCTAAATACCTGCTGTAGTCTTCGATTACTTACCCTAAATCAAAATAGTCAGACGTATTCAGCAGCTTAATTCTCCCACCACTGCTACGGTGTACACACAAATTCAAGATGTGTGTACACCGTAGGCACGTCGCACAGGGCACGTTTTACGCGTTCGTCGAATTCACGTTAGAGAAATACAAAGTCGCGTGAAAGCATCACATCCGTGCTGTCTTGTACCACCGCAATCAGGTTATCGCCTTTGTAAATCAGCGTATCCAACGCGGCTCCGCCAGACGTGGAACTACCGACCAACGTGAAATCTGTTGATACACCTTTGATTTCGATTTTGTCTACCGCAGGTTGCCAGTTCACAATTGTGGCGTATTCATCAATGGGAGCACCACCGCCAGCAGGAATCAGGGAACGCGTGTAGAAGAGCGAATTGGAATCCCCTAGCGCGTAAGTGTCCTGTACGTTAGCCGCAGCTCCACCGTCCAGCGTATCAAACTCTACTAAGCTAGCAGGGAAAGCTGCAAACCCGCCGTACCCTTTCAAAACATCGCTGCCACCACCACCACCCAGCACGTCGTTCCCCGATCCGCCGAACAGGAGGTCATCACCCGCATCGCCATTCAACGTGTCATTGCCACCGTTGCCATACAGCGTATCGTTGCCCACATCGCCGCTCAGCGTGTTGCCGTTCAGATTTCCGGTGATGATGTTCGCCAGGTTATTTCCTGTTCCAATTACAGCCGCATCGGTAAGCGTCAGGTTCTCGACAAAGGGTGAAAGCGTCAGATCAACCGAGGAGATAATGGTATCGGTGCCTTCAGCGATCGCCTCCACCACACCATCGTTCACGTTATCCACGTAGTAGGTGTCATCCTCAGTACCACCCGTCATGGTGTCAATTCCGGTACCGCCATCCAGAATATCGTTACCCGCTCCACCATTGAGCGTATCGGCTCCAGCATTACCGTACAGCGTGTCATCCCCAGCATTATCCGTCAGCGTGTTGTTATTGGCATTGCCCGTAATAATGTTATTCAGCGCATTCCCTGTTCCCGTCAGGGCTGCACCGATCAAATCCAGGTTCTCAACATTTGCAGATAGCGTGCGATTGACAGAAGAAATAATTTTATCGATGCCCTGATCGAACCCTTCATTGACAACATCCGCAACGTTATCAACTTGATACGTGTCATTCCCAAGGCCACCCGTCATCGTGTCACTACCGATGCCACCATTCAGAGTATCGTCACCATCTAGACCTAACAGCGTGTCATTGCCATTGTCGCCCATAAGGGTATTATCATTTGGGTTACCCTGAATGATGTTATCTAACGCATTTCCTGTGCCAGCCACAGCCGCACCGATCAGAGTCAGGTTTTCGGTATTAGCCGCTAAAACGTGGTTGATTGACGAAAACACCTGATCAATACCTTGATTGGCATTCTCGACAACGACATCTCCTGCATTGTCCACATAGTAGGTGTCATTCTGAGTGCCACCTGTCATCATGTCGGCACCCACACCGCCTTCCAAAAGGTCATTGCCCGAATCCCCTTGCAGAACGTCATTTCCAATGTCACCAAACAGGCTATCGTTTCCACCGCCACCAATTAGCACGTTGTTGTTGAGATTCCCCCGAATAATGTTATCCAATGTATTTCCGGTACCATTTACAGCGGCACCGATCAGATCCAGATGTTCGACGTTGGCAGGCAGGACAAAGCTAACGGAAGAAATCACTTTGTCGATGCCGCCACCAACAATTTCATTAACACTATCACCCGCACTATCGACAAAATAGGTATCTTCTCCAATTCCGCCATTCATGATGTCGTTTCCGGGGCCACCATCGAGAACATCATTGCCATCTCCCCCATCGAGAAAGTCATCACCGCCTAATCCTTGCAGAATGTCGTCTCCCAGCAATCCGTGTAGATCATCGCTGCCAGTACCGCCCACGAGTGCAGGGTAAAATACGCCGCCTGTTACTGTGTTATTGTCATTGAAATTAGTACCAGTAATGCTAACCATGTGAGGTCTCCTTAACGAGTGGTTGAATGTTGATGTATAGCCAATTTGTGCACTAAACCGCAGCATAAGTAGAGCCTGTGTAAGACGATCGCGTAACGAGACTTGAAATTAGTTAGAGCCTGTGCAGACTCACCATTTAGAGTTGAAAAAACTGTTTAAATGTTTTGCTGTGGTTGAATCGATGCAATGTATTTTGCTCAATTCGAGAAGTATTCGGAGAAGCAAACCCGAAATTCTGCAACGCTCAAAATTCTTTACAATCTTTCACATCAACGATTCAAGACGTGACCGTTTTAACCGTCTAGAAGTCTAGTGGTGCAGTTTGCACTTGATGCTAGCGGCTCAACCGCTTTTCTGTAAAACTTTGTGACAACTTCCCGAAATTTGCAGAATTTAGCGTCGTCAGCACCAAAAATCCTATATAACAATTTCAACTAAGTAGATCGTCAGAATTAAACAGCGTTATAAAACCCGGGGGAGCGCTCCCGGTTTTAATGACCACCATCTACTTAATTGTGAGAGATATATCCAAGATGTGTTTCTCACAAATCCTCTATTTACATCTGATCATGACGCTTGATGTCCGATTAAAACAACTGGCATTGGACGCTCAACAGCATCCAGCCCGATCGCCAGAACGACAGCGATCGCTGGCTCGATTGGTGTCTGAAATTGGGCGATCGCGGAAGTTGGTACGTCCATTTCAGGGGCAGTTTCAGAATATGTATGAGGAGATTTATGCAGAGGCGCAACAGCGATTGTTTTTGCATGTGTGTGAGCAAATCGATCGTTACGATCCCAAGTATGAGGTGATGCAATGGGCCAATTTTTTGATGAAGCAGCGCTTCTTTATCGAAGCCAGTCGAGATCTGCTGGCGATGACCTCCAAAGGGAGCGATCGCCAACCGATGAAACGTTTGATATTAGAGGATTTAGAGCAACAGCAGTCTGTCGAGGTGCGATCGCAAGCCAGCGCATCTCTGTCTGAAGAAGTGATTCACTGCATTCAAGACGATCCAGACGGATTATTTGTTCGTACTTACATTGAGCATAAGCCCCATGCTCACTTTCAATACATTGCTTTGCGGTTTCTAGAAGGTTACTCCTGGAAGGACATTTCGGCGGAGTTGGATGTCAAAGTGGTGACGCTCAGTTCCTTCTATCAGCGTTGTCTTGTCAAGTTTGCCCCCAAGTTTAGAGAGTACTTATTGAAGTAGGGCTTTTAACCATGCAAGCTATGCAACATCCTTTCACGTTTACAGTTCCCTTGACGCTTGAGACGCATCAGACCGCGCAGGAGTTTTATCGCCATCATGCTCAGCCGCAAAAAGCAAAGCAGGTATATCTCAATACGCTCAGCGTTCAGGCGGTACAGGTTTACCTGACCTGCTTGGGCATTGAAACAAATTTGCAGCAGAGCCAGAGTTGGAATCCCCTGCTGCAATCGTTAGCAGATACGGCGGATCTGTGGGTCAGCGATCGTGGTCGGTTAGAGTGCCGTCCGGTGTTGCCCAATGAACATGCGTGTTCGGTGCCAATGGAGGTGTGGGGCGATCGCATGGGATACGTGATGGTTCAACTGAATGCTGAGTTGACAGAAGCAACGCTGTTAGGCTTTTTGCCTGCGGTCGAAACAGAAACCGTAGCGCTGACGGAGTTGCGATCGCTCGATGATTTTCCAGCGTTTTTGAGTCAGCTTGCACACATAGAATCTGTGTGTGAACCAATTGTGTTACATCGCTGGCTGACACAATTGGTTGATACCGGATGGGAAACGTTAGAGAGACTTCGCCAATCTTTACAAGGTGAGTCTGAACTGGCGTATAGCTTTCGACAGGCATCGTCTAGCGCACTGGAGGCGGTTGATATTCCCGTTGAGGGCATAAAGCGGGGTAAGCTGCTGTCCTTGCAGGATGCACCGGATGAACTGCTAGTGTTGCTGGTCTGCATTCATCCATCCGTTAACACCTCTGAGTTTCAGATCACGGTTGAGCTATTGCCCACTCACGATCAGCACTATCTGCCGCGATCGCTCCAACTGCTGATTTTGGATGAAGCGAATCAGGTGGTTTTGCAGGCGGATGGCAGCAACAGTGAAGGACTGGAATTTCAATTTGCGGGAGATCTGGGAGAACGCTTTACGGTGCGTGTGCAATGGCAGAATGGCCAGATTGAGGAGGCGTTTGAGATCTGATGACGACAGGCAAGGTAGTTATTCTGGAGTTAGACGGTGACTTGCAACATGGATTTCGAACAACGCTAGAGTTCCGTTCGCAGGAGGCGTTGCCTATTCTCAAAGTGAAGGGCGGGTTGCCATCCGCTGCTGATCTTGCAGCTCAGTTGGAACAGCATTGGCAACAAACCTATCGGTCTCTGGGCATTGCTCAGCGGATTAAAGGACAAAAAATTATTCACAAAGGTTCGATCAATCGACGACTGTTAGAGTGTCGAGAATCAGCTAAAAAGGTGCGCGATCGCTTTCGTCTCTGGCTGAATGCAGAATCATTTCAACCCATTGATCGACGGCTGCGCGAACATTTGCACCGAGATGATTTAATTTGTTTTGTGCTGCGCACGGATGATCATCACGTACAGAAATTGCCCTGGCACGAATGGGATTTTTTTGAGCGATATACGAACGCTGAGATTACATTTAGCAGTCCTGAATATGAACACATTCTGCCATTGAGAAAAACGATTCATACGACAAACATTAGAGTCTTAGCAATTTTAGGCAACAGTCAGGGAATTGATGTCAGCACCGATCGCTACAAGCTTGCAGCGTTATCCGATGCAGAAGTGGAATTTTTGGTGGAACCCGATCGCCAGCAAATCAGCGATCGCCTTTGGGAGCAGCATTGGGACATTCTTTTTTTCGCGGGACACAGTGAAACCTATCACGAAACAGGACGAATTTATATCAACCAAACCGATAGCCTATCGTTATCAGAGCTAAAGTACGGACTGCAAAAAGCGATCGCCAACGGCTTACAGCTTGCTATCTTTAACTCATGTGACGGATTGGGATTGGCGCATGAGTTGCATTCCTTGCATTTGCCGCACATGATTGTGATGCGAGAGCCAGTGGCGGATCAGGTTGCGCATACCTTCCTTCAGTATTTTCTGAATGACTTTTCTAGAGGGTCTCCCCTCCATTTAGCCGCTCGACAGGCCAGAGAACGACTGCAAGCTCTGGAACCACAGTTTCCCTGCGCCAGTTGGCTTCCTGTTATCTGCCAACATGCGGCCACCATGCCTCCTACCTGGCATGAACTATTGCATGGCGTCTCAACGGTATCACAGCGAAATGCGCCCACGGCACTCGTTCCTGCTCCATCCCCGAACGCTAGTGAACCATCTGCGTCCCAGTCATCCCAAGAGCAGGTGGGTGAACCATCAGCCCCCCCCGTTCACAACCGCAAACTTCGGGTATGGTTTGGATTGCGATCGCTGGGGATAATTTTAGGACTCAGTATAGTGGTGACTTTGGTAGTTCTGGGAGCGCGATGGTTGCGCATGTTAGAACCCTTGGAGTTTAGTGCATACGATCACATGCTGCGATCGCGTCCCAATGAAACGTCTGATCCGCGTTTGTTAGTGGTTGCGATTACTAAACAGGATATTGAACAACTGGGGGAGTATCCCATTAGCGATCAAACGTTATTAACGGTGTTGCAAACGCTAGATGCCATGCACCCTCGCATCATTGGCCTAGATATCTATCGCGATCGCCCCACGGGTAACGGATGGATCAAACTGACGCAGTATTTGCAAACGAGCGATCGCATTATTCCCATTTGTGCACATCCGTATGGCAACACACCGGATAGCGGCATTGCCCCTCCTCCCAATCTGCCATCGCTTCAAGTGGGAACGGCTGATGTCTCGATCGACCCAGATGGAATTGTGCGTCGTCAGCTTTTAGCCGTTGATCCGCCCAATGGGTCGCCCTGCACGGCTTCTTATTCGCTGAGTGCACAACTGGCGCTTCGCTATCTCGAAGCAGACGGCATTGCTCTCACGTTTCCAACCTCAAATCAGTGGCAACTGGGTTCAGTCCATTTCAACGTGCTGGATGCACACACAGGTTTTTATCAACGGCCTGACCTGATGCGGGGACACCAGATTTTGCTGAACTATCGGATGTATGGTTCTCTTAGCGAAATCGCAAATCGGGTTTCCCTCACAGAGCTTCTCAGCCATCGCGTGAATCCAGACTGGGTTAAAGACAAGATTATCCTGATCGGCGTTACTGATCCCACCGTAAAAGATGATTTCCTCATGCCCTACGGTTCTGAACTGCGAGGATTACTGTTTCATGCACAAATGGTAAGCCAACTTGTTGGTGCAGCCAACGATCAGCGGCTACTGCTGCGATTTTGGCCCTTCTGGATCGAGGTCGGTTGGGCCTGGATCTGGAGCGTTGCGGGAATCGTATGCATGGGTTGGATGCCGCGTCCCATCTGGCGAGGAGTGGCAGGAGGAACTCTGATTCTCCTGCTGGGGAGCGCGAGTTTCATGATGCTACTGATTTACGGAATTGTTGTACCGTTTGTGCCTGCCGGGTTGGCGATCGCTTCCACCTGTGTCGTGATGATGATCAACAAGAAAGCAATTGCGAGAGTATAGGGGCGATCCACTCGTTGCCAAGATCCAACTTGGCAATGCAGATTAGAAAGCTCCTGCTTCCAGTAACGGCATTAGTCTACTGGTGTAACCTGACCAGCCCCATTTATGGCAGATCCATTAAGCGATCGGGCGATCGAATTCGCATTAAACAAGAATTGATAAAAATAGTGGGGGTTTAAAAGAAATTTAGCGTAGAGTTTCCTCATATTGAGAGCAATTGACTGTAAGAGAAAGCTGAAATCTGGAGTAGAATTATGAAAAAACTTTACAAACTTGGTTGTTTAGTCTTGGGGCTGTTAATGGCGCTAACCCTTGCCATTAAAGCTGTTCAGGCTAATACAGTTACTTACGGAACTCCTCAGCAAGTGGGTCAGGGAACCGCTCGTTCCTATGTCACGCTAGGCGATCGCAGACAGGTTTCCGAACTGGGCGTCATTCTATCAGAATCCGCCTTAACTGGCTTACCCTCCCAAATGGCCGAGATCAACCTAGCACTGCCGCGTCAGGCCACCAGAGCCACACCATTTACCCACATCGGGCTGAACTGGAATCCTCAAGGACATCCACCCGCACCGATTTATGGTACGCCCCACTTTGACCTGCACTTCTATACCATATCTGAGGCAGCGCGTCGGCGAATTGTTACAACCGGAGCAGATGCAGCCAGGGTTTATAAAACACCGGATGCGAGACTGGTACCCACAGGTTATGTGCTGGCTCCCAATAGCGCCGTGCCCGGAGAGGGATCACATTGGATCAATCCTCAAGCCCCCGAATTTCAGGGTGCACCACACGGATTCGATCACACATTTGTCTACGGTTTTTACAACGGCAACCTAGATTTTTTAGAGCCGATGATTAGTAAAACTGCTTTGGAGCAGCACCAAACGTTTGATGAAGCGATCGCCCGTCCTGCTCGCTACTCGTCCACTAGAGCTTATCCTGGTCGCTACAGTGCTAGCTACGATACTCAGGCGCACGAATTTCGGATTGCTCTCAAGGCTTTCTAACCTGACCAGAACAATTCCGAGTGCTGAAAGAAAAATTATTAGACTTATCCCGGAATTCAACCCAAAAGTGTTGAAGATGCTCTCACGAGTTAGGCTGGCTATTTCCTTTAGAGGACAATAGCCTCGCCTTTGCCCCAACGAGGTGATTGCAGCGTATGAAGATCCTCAACACCATAGTCGTCAATCTACTGCTTGTACTCATGCCCTCAAGCAGCTTTGGTTGTGCGGTTATTGTGCAATCTCCTACATCAGTCCTGCCTCACAACAAACTGCAAGAACCGCCCGAACGGGGCATTCCAGATGGTCGAAAACCCTTTGGTACACGCGGCCCTTGCGAAACAAGCGATCGCCCTTTTACACCGCTCTTACCCTTACCTAATCCTGAATTTTCCGGTAACACACTGACCGAACGTCCTACCTTTTGGTTTTACATTCCCTATTCTGCCAATCGAGTCCATTCAGGGCAGTTTGTGTTAGCTGATGCAACGGGCAACCTGTTTTACGGTACAAATTTTACGCTGCCAGCTACACCAGGATTTGTTAGCCTTAAACTTCCGGATTCTGCACCCGCCTTATCTCCCAATCAACCCTATCGCTGGGAAATCACGCTGTATTGCGCTACGGAGACCAATCGTGAAAGTGATGATTTAGTCAGCCACACCGGATGGATTACTCGCATCAGCAATCCAAATTTAGTCACTCAACTATCAACTGTTTCATCTGAAGAACGGATCAAACTCTACTCAGACCAACATCTGTGGTACGACGCCGCTAATGACTTTAATCAAGTCACTCCTGCATCCCCAGACGGAATTGCTGTATTACAACTTTTGGGACTGGAGTTGTTAAAAGATGAGGCGATCGCAGGCCCAGTCACGCTTCTTGCCGATAACTGAGGTGAAGCATGAAATTCACACTCCCGATCGCCCTCCTCCTAAGCATCCTACAAACTTTTACTCTCCTCCCCATACCTACCTACTCTCTCCCCACACCCCACACCCCACACCCCACACCTTCTTCCCCACACCCCACACCCCACACCCTCAACGGTAGACTCGACACCAACAGCCCACGCTCCGACGACGGCAGCTATTACAACGAACATCCGTTTGAAGGACGAGCCGGACAAGCCATCACCATTGAAATGATTCCTGATGGGTTTATGGCTTATTTGATCTTGCTTGATCCGCAAGGACGCACATTAGCCATCAGGAATGGAGTGGAGGGAACTAACCCAACGATCGGCCTTACCCTCCCTGCTACCGGAACCTATACCATTGTCGCCACATCTACCTATGCCGATGAAACGGGGCCCTATCAAATCCAGGTGCAGGTCGCAACGGCTGACACTCCAACCGCTAATGAAAATACATCACCAGACGTAGAACTAGCAGCGCCTCCGGTTCAACCACTGACCTTTAACGGCGTTCTCGACCCAAACGTTTCCATTCTGGATGGCGTTCCCTTCGTGGGCGAACATACCTTTGAAGGCGTGGAAGGACAGGCGATCGCCATTGAAATGAACAGTTCAGACTTTGACGCGTATCTGACATTGCTTGATCCGCAGGGCAACTCTCTGGCTCAGAATGATAACGGACTCAGGAGAACGGATGCGCGAATTGTGACTTTGCTACCGACGACAGGTACGTACACCATTCAAGCGCTTTCGGTTGGGAATTCCTTAGGTCGCTATCAGGTTCGAATGCGGGCTGCAAATGCAAATGAAATGCCATTGATAGAGGCCGAACAGCTCGACCGTCAGGCCATGCAGCTTTTCTATCAAATGCGCTATCAAGAGGCGTTGGCACTGGTTGAGTATCAGGTGCAGATTCTGGAACATGCTTTGGAAGACAACCATCCCGATATCCGTCCCAGCTTGAACAACCTGGCCCTGGTGCATGAGTATTTGGGGCATTCTGCTCAAGCGGAAGCATTACATCAGCGTGCCTTAAGCATTGCTGAACAAACCTGGGGAGCAAATCACACAAATGTAGTAACTGAACTGAACAACCTGGCGAGTTTTTATCGTCGTCAAGGTAACACGACTGAAGCAGAACAACTGGCGCAACGAGCATCGCAAATTGAAGCGCATCTATCTCCGACACCAACGACAGAAACATCCTCCACCAACGAGCATCCTGCCCTCACAGTAGCGGAGCAGGTTGAACAGCTCAATCAACAGTCAGCGCAGCTTTATCAACAAGGGCGCTATGACGATGCAATCTTGCAAATCAAGCAAGCTCTACAGCTTCTAGAAGAACCATTAGACCGCAACTCGCCCGATCGCGCCCCGGTTAACAGCGATCTAGAACTGTATCAACACTATCGCGGCAGTGATGCACAAGCAGAAGCGCTTTACCTACGAGCGCTGCACATACAGGAACAGACGTTAGGAGACACCGATCTGGCTGTCGCTACCACGCTGAACAATTTAGCAGGTTTATATCGACGGCAAGGGGAGTTAGCGAAGGCCCACCCCCTCTACGAGCGATCGCTCCAGATCCGAGAGCAGCGGTTAGGCGACAATCACCCGGATGTTGCGACAAGCCTAAACAACCTGGCATTGCTGTATCAAGCGCAAAAGAATTACGCTCAGGCTGAATCGCTGTATCAGCGATCGCTACACATCTTTGAACAGCATTTTGAGCCAACGCATCCCAATATCCTGACAGCCCTCGATAATTTAGCGATTCTGTATGCTGTACAAGCAAAGTACGCTCAAGCCCAGCCGTTTTTTTTGCAAGTGTTGCACCTGCAAGAACAGAATTTAGGGGCGGAGCAGGGTGGTCTAGCAATAACGCTGAATCGTTTGGCTGAAGTGTATCGTAGGCAAAATAATTACACCCAAGCTGAACCGCTTTACGTGCGATCGCTGCACATGCAGGAACAGGCATTACGCACCCAAGAGCAACAGCTAAATGACGATAACATTAGCAATTTTGCACAGAATGCAACTGACTTTGCCTATAGCCTGACGCACCTGGCATCGCTATATCAAGCTCAAGGAAATTATGCAAAAGCAGATCCGCTCTATCATCAGGCACTACGAATTCTAAGACGATTCTTAGGAACCGATCATCCCGATGTAGCAAACATATTCAATAATTTGGCATTACTCAATAAAGCTCAGAGTAACTATGCACAGGCCGAATTTTTCTATTTGCAAGCACTCGATATCTTAATCAAAATCTCGGCCAATAGTGAGACTGATCCTGCGGTTGCAAACACGCTAAATAGTTTAACGGATCTGTACCTGGTGCAGGGAAATCCAGCTCAAGTCGCGATTCTCAGACGGTCAATCGATGAAGCTGTATCTCATCATCTTCAGGATGGCATCACCAATCAGGACGCTGCAAAACAGGCACTCGAAACAGTGTTACGACAGAAAGGACGCAGTCTGGAAACCATGACCGATGCAGTTCAGCGGCTGCGGCATCTTCACCCTCAAGATCAGGTATTGTTGGGTGATCTGAGGGTTAAACAATCCCAACTTGCAACTCTGCTGTATGGCGAAACGGGCGATCGCGCTCCAGACACCTATCGAACTCAAGTAACAACCTTGCGATCGCAGATTGCAACTCTAGAAAACACGTTAGCCCAGCGTAATGAAGGCTGGGTGGGGGATTTCACGCCCGTCAGTTTAGATGCGATCGCCAATCAAATTCCAGCCGATGCAGCATTGATTGAGTTTGTGCAATATCAACCGTTTAATCCTGTTGCAACGCTCAATCGCCTGTGGGGTTCACCCCGCTATGCGGCATACGTGCTGGATGCTGAAGGCACAGTACAGGGCATTGACCTGGGAGACGCGGCTGCGATCGATGCCCTGGTGAGTCAATATCTGGATGCCCTGCGTCGTCGCAGTTTTCGCATTAAGGATATTGCCCGTCAACTCGATGCTCAGATCATGCAGCCCATTCGCCAGAAGTTAGGAACGGCTCACCACTTGCTAATCTCTCCCGATGGGCAATTGAACTTAATTCCATTTGCGGCACTGGTCGATGAGAGCGATCGCTACCTGGTTGAAACCTATACCCTGACCTATCTCACCTCTGGTCGAGACCTGCTGCGATCCACCACAAACACACCAAATCATCAGCCCCCGGTTGTGATTGCCAATCCAGATTACAATTTTTCGGATAACCCCAGTTCTGCTCAAGTCGCGAGTGCTGCATCTGGAAGTATCACTCGTGGATCTGCCTCGGCATCTAATCCACGGTCAATTGACCTTTCGACTCAAACCTTTGGTACCCTTCCTGGCACAGAGCAGGAAGCCAATGCGATTCTCTCGCTCTTTCCCAATGCACAACTGTTGAGTGGTTCCCATGCCACCGAAAACACCCTGAAGCGTCTCCAATCGCCCAGCATTCTTCACATTGCCACGCATGGCTTCTTCTTTCGCGATGTTCAGTTTGTTCCTCCCCCAGGCTCTTTGGAGCAAGACGTTCCAGCGTCGTTGTTTGCGCTAACGGAACGATCAGGAGAGACGCTAAGGGAGGGCGATCGCACCCCATCTCACAATCCCTCAATCCACAACGAAAATCCCCTCTTGCGATCTGGCTTGGCCCTGGCTGGATTCAACTCCCGCCAAAGCGGGACAGAAGACGGTGTATTAACTGCCCTGGAAGCGTCTGGCTTGAACTTGCAGGGTACTCGATTAGTCGTCCTATCTGCGTGCGATACCGGAGTAGGCGATGTGGTCAATGGAGAAGGGGTATACGGGTTACGACGTGCCTTCTTTATGGCAGGAGCCGAAAGCCAACTGATGAGTCTGTGGAAAGTCGATGATGATGCCACCAGCGAACTCATGGCTCACTTCTACCAGCGCTTGCAGCAGGGAGAACCCCGCAGTGAAGCATTTCGACAGGTGCAGTTAGAACTACTACAAATTCCAGAATATCGTCATCCCTACTTCTGGGCTGCCTTTATCTTCTCTGGCGATTGGAGAAGCCTGGGTACTGATTGAGCGACACTATTGCCAAAAATTCTATTTCTGCCATTCATTTTTGCCAGAAACCAGAGCTTGTGAACCGAAGCAATTATACGGAATTAAGGAAGATAGTATTTTTTCATGAAGTCATATTGCTTGAATCCACTCAAATCCAGGCGTTGCACAGTTGCAAATGATTTAAGCGAAACAGGGAAGCTGACGATGCTTGAGATAGTAGATAAGTAACCGAACCGATGCAGTCAATATCTCGGTGGATTTGGAATAACATAATGTCTTGCGATGCAACCGAGCCAGGTAATGCCTTAAGCGGCAGTTCTCTCCTTCCACCCGCGTTATCGCCGTTTTGCTTACTAAATGGTCGCCCTCTTCAATCAGGCAAGGGTAAACCTTGTACCCATCGGTGATCATCTCCAACGAATTGTCTTAGCACCATCGCTAATAACAACCAAATTCAATAGAGATTCTCTCCCTGTTATATTCAGCCATCAATTGAGTTTGAACCACTTGAGCTGAACTCACGATTTCATCACCCACCCCGTCAATCGACGCACTCAAGTATTCACCTTATAGTAATTGTTGATCTTAAATAGGATCAATTTACTCATGGATAATGCTAAAGAAGCGATTGATGATTGATTTAACGATTCATGTAATTCAATCAGTTGGACAACAGCTTCATTTAAGTTCTATTTCAATGAAGTTGCGACTAAAAAATAGCGGCAGGGATGTATTTATTTGCCCACAACGTGATTTAATTATTGTTCAAGTAATGTCATTACTAAAAGGATCTGTATCTACTACCAAATGGCATTTCTTGAGAAGAGGTGTAAGAGGAATGGAGTTTTAGATTTATCCCTCAAATTTCTTCTACTCTTTAGGAGGTAACTGAATTATGCTGAGAAAAGCTTGTGGTACCATTTGTGCGATTACTGTTGCTACGCTTTCTTCCTTGGTCTCAAGTTCTACTTCTGCTAGTGCAGTAACTCTTTACAACGGCTTATCGCTTCCTAATCAAACACCCGCGCAGCAGGGATGGTTATATCAAGGAACTTCTGTTTCAACTGCTCCTTCAGCAACCGCTACCACGAGCGGCACAATTCTTAATACTGGCAATAGAACGAATTATTCAGGCTACTTTAAGTCATCGCCCAATGCCTTAAATCGCAGCACTGGATACTCAATCCAATTCGGTGTCAGGATTAGCTCAGAAAGCCATAGTAACAATAACCGTGCTGGATTTAGCTTAATTGTCATGAGTGCTTCTGCCGCAGGCGAGACACAGCCTTATGGGATTGAATTAGGATTCTGGACAAATAGCATTTGGGCACAGAATGTTGGATTTACGCGAGGAGAGAATGCTGCATTCAATACGCAATCTACCGTAAATACATATACGTTGTCCGTCCAAGGGTTAAATTACAAATTATATGTGAATGGCTCTAGCAAACCTATTTTACAAGGCGCACTACGTCAATATACAGGATTTACCCCACCGCTAGGCTATCCTAATCCATACACAACGCCCAACTTGATTTTCATGGGTGATGATACGACATCAGCAACAGCAATTGTGATAATCACTCGAGTCGATCAGTTTTAAGAATGTGGGAAGATAGGTTCTCAAAACCTTGATTTCTCGTTTCCCATTATTAATAAGCCACTGCTAATTGAGAATTTCCTTGTTTTCGAAAAGCCCTAATTTTCAAGGGTTTCACGACTTGTGTGCATAGTTTTCCCTACTTGTGTGTACACGGTAGCTATAAAAAGGGAGTACCCTCTTTCCCTACTCTCGATTTTCTGTCCATTAACCAGAGCTCTTTCTCGAGATCTGGTTGATTTAAATGGCCATCTGTCCCTTCCGCTAAAGCTATAGCAGTCGAGGAGATAGTTAAGACAAAGGGGGTGTAGGGGCTTCGCCCCTAGCCAGGGGTTCCACCCCTGCACCCTGTCCTAACCCAACCCTTGGTTGCCATATTAACCCGGCAGTATAAGTTATAAACATCGATCTAGCCATGTCAAGGGTTTCAGCCTTCAAAGTGCAATCTCTTTAGTTGCCGACTTAATATGCCATACCCACTTAATCCTAACTATTCAATCCCTGTTGATCTAATCTGGTAGCCGACTTCAGTTGAGAAGGGACATGAGCTGATGACTTTGTTCTTTCACCAGACTCAACTGTCGCTTTTCCTAGACGCTCGTCCTCACCCTGTTGCGTCCGAGCGGATTCACCCAACTGCTCGCACAACCGCCACCACTTCATGACAGTATTACGATGCACTCCTAGTGTTAGACCGACTTCAGAGAAGGCTTTCTCTTGCTGTCGCAGGCTAATCGTTTGTTGCCGCAAGTGGGTTTGAGTTTCAGTGGAGAGCGAATGAGCATCCATAGTTTGAGCTGTCGATACTCTACTTTTCCCATTCTACATAGCCCATAAGGCATCAGTTTAAAGCTAGAGATACACCTGCATTACTTCAGGGAACTCTAAGGTTGATAAAATGGAGGAAGTAATGGCTTACTGGTGGGTCTATCAAACTGTCTATGAAACTGAGCGAAAACATGGGTACATATGTGTACCTTGCGAATCCTTAATAAATATAATACCTGACTCGTGGGTAAGAATTAAAGAGGTTAAACCAGGTGATGTCATTTTTTCTGTCGTTGATCAAAGTTTAGTTTCTGTATCAATTGCAAAGACTAAAGCAACGGAGAACCCTCCTCCATTCAAGACGAGGCAGGTTAATGTATCTTATCGTCCCTTTCCTAAAGCACCTCAATTAAATAGCGACATTCTGAATAAACTTCAAGATCTTCTTGACAAGAAGGAATCACCACTAACGTCTGATAGCAATAAGAACGCAGGGTATCTCTTTGCCATCTCTTCTCATGCTGCTCAAGCCTTATTTGAATGGATTGAGTTAAAACTTAAAACTGAATCAGAGATTGGAGCTAGATCCATAGATGACTTAATTAGTAATTTGGTCGAAGGTTCTGATTCGGCAGAACGTTGTGCTTTACAATCAAGTCGTATTGGTCAAGGTAAGTTTAGGAGTGAGCTTTTAGAGAAATGGAATAGCCAATGTTGTGTCACAAGCTTAAATGTGACATCGCTTCTGCGAGCTTCTCATATTAAACCCTGGAGAGATTGTAATAATCAAGAACGCTTAGATCATTACAACGGTTTCCTTTTATCTCCAACCTATGATGCAGCATTCGATGCTGGTTTTATTAGTTTTGAAAATGACGGTAAAATTAAGTTATCAAATGGTTTATCATATTTACAAACACAAGCGTTAGGTTTATCGCCTACAGCTTCGATTCAAGACTCATTAAGTACTCAACATAAAAAATATCTTAAATACCACAGAGATTATATTTTTCAAGCTTAAATAGCAACAGCCTAGTGCATAAGGTACATGATTTTCCATTCACTGATTTTCAGTCTATTATTTCTCCCTTAAGATGAATCAGCCCTGCCACTCGCTAGGGAAACCAATTGAATGGAAACTGTCCGATTGCGGCCTTGAGTTTATCTATATATTTTGCTTGTCCCCATTCGCTGGGGAACCCAATTGAATGGAAACTCAGGTTAGTCTTGATACTTGCCATTGCGATCGCTGTGGATTTCCCAGCGAGTGAAAACCAATTGAATGGAAATAGCCCGCATGAGGCGATCGCCAACTCCACTACATCCTGAGTTTCCACTTGCGAAGGAAACTAATCCTTGCTACCTGTTCTGTGTGGCTTAATCTCAGTGCAGATCCTTAAAACCAAATCAATTAACGGATCTGTTGAAGCCGTTGATTTCATAGCCAACTCTGACGCTAGAACTTCAGATTGAACATGCTGTAACCAACTGAGTGAAATCCCCTGTAGTTCCTTTTCAATAAAGTACAGACGTTTAGGGGGTGCATCCCAGTCTTGCAAGTCTCAGTTTGAGAATTGCCCATTGAGATAGGCACAACGGTGAAGCAGAACTTGAGGAACGTTTTCCGTTTTCCACTGTGCCCCAGACAATTTGATGCGTGCTCCAATTTGTTTGACGGTCGATTCAATCGCACCTGAGCCAATCGATACCCCTTCGACTTGCAAGTAACTGTAGTTGACAATCCGATGACGATGCTTGTTGAGATAG